>JBDTCM010000072.1:0-6001 GCA_039923575.1 Chthoniobacterales bacterium | reverse complement strand
TTCTCGACATTATTTATTTGGTGCGTTTGCGGGGACCGCGCGAGTTCTCCGATTCTTCGTCGGGAGCAGCTTCCGGTTTTGGTTCTTCAGTCGATTTGACGTTGAACTTAAATTTCGCGACCACGTCGTGGTGCAGCTTGATCGAGACCTCGTGTTCGCCGGTCGTCTTGATCGGGTGCTCGAGATGGAGCAGATGTCGGTCGATGTCGCGACCGATTTCGTTTTTCAGACGCTCGGCCAAATCCTGCGCGGTGACGGAACCGAAAGCTTTGCCGGTTTCGCCGGTCTGGAGCGTGAAGGTGACCTTGAGCTTGCCGATCCGGCGCGCGAGATCTTCCGCCTCGTTCAATTCACGCGCTTCGCGCTCGGCCCGTTTGGCCTTGAGCATATCGATCTGGCGCATGGCCCGCGGAGTGACTTCATGCGCCTTGCCGGTGGGCAGGAGAAAATTGCGCGCGTAACCGCGGCGGACTTTCACGACATCGGCCTCGGCGCCAAGGCCGGGCACGTTTTCGGTGAGGATAATTTGAGTGGAAGGCATGAGAAATCTTGCGGCTAAATGTTTGCTCCGGGACACGCGGGTGTGGACGGAAGCAGGGGACGTGATTATAGAGCGCGAGCAAGACGTGTCAACGTTCGGCTGCCCGCTGTTGGGCCTCTTTAGATCATCCCGAGCTTCATGCGCCCGGCTTCGCTAATCATCCCCTGGTTCCAAGGCGGATCCCAAACAAGTTGCACGTCGGCTTCGTCGACACCTTCAATGCTCAGGATTTTGCTCTGGGCGTCGTTCGCGATCGCGGGGCCCATGCCGCAGCCCGGCGCGGTTAGCGTCATTTTCACTTCCACTTTGGCGCCGCCTTCCGGTTTTTGAATGAGCTGACAATCATAGACGAGGCCCAGGTCCACGATGTTGACCGGTATTTCCGGGTCGAAGCATTGGCGCAGTTGATCCCAGACCGCCTTTTCGTCGGCCGGTCCGGCGTCGCTCCCGCCTGCTTTCGCAAAGCCGTGCGCAGTCGCGGGTTTCTCCAAACCGAGCGCGTCGAGATCCTTGTCGGCGACACGGGCGAGGCCCTGGTAGGTCGCGATCGTGTAACTGCCGCCCAACGTCTGCGTCACGACGCCGGGTGTGCCGGACGGAATGGTGGTCTTATCCCCACTTGGGATTTGGATGGCTTCGACGTCGCGGGAAGTGGTGAATTCAGTGTTTTCGTGCATGGCGGTAGGTCGTTAGGCTAGGAATCGAGGACGATTCTTAATTGTTTCTGTGCTGCTGCTGGCGGCGCGAAGGAATCCATCAGGGTCGGCCCCGTGGTCGCCTGGGTTGCGGGAGCGGCCTCGCCGCCGAGAGCGGAACGCAACGCGCCTTCGACCAGTTGCGCACAATGAATCTTCACCGGCGGCAATGCGCCTAACGGCGCGGCCAGTTCTTCACCCGACATCGACATCGCTTCGTCGACGGTTTTGCCGGCGAGCATTTCGGTCGCGACGCTGGCCACGGCGATGGCGGTCTGGCAGCCGAAAGTTTGAAAAGTGGCGCGATCGATCACTTTGCGCCCGCCTTCCTCCTTGAACTTGACCCACATCCGCAACATATCGCCGCAGTCCGCGCTGCCGACGGTGCCGATGGCGTCGGCGTTTTCCATCTCGCCGAGGTTCTGCGGATTCCTGACCGCCGCTTCGATGCGTTTTTCGAGATCGTCGTTCATTGGGATTACTCGAGATGATAGCGGGACAATGTCGGATCGATTTCCGCGCTCCAGGCATCGATGCCGCCGCGCAGGCTTTTAATGTTCTCGAAACCGTGTCCCTGAAAGTAAGCGGCGGCATCCATGCTGCGCGTGCCTTGATGATCGTAAATCACGAGCAAATCGGTGCGCGACCAGTTGGCGGAAATTTCCTGCATAAATTCCTGGGTGAAAAGCTGTGCGCCGGGGAGCTTGACCGCGTCGAATTCTTCGCGCGTCCGAATATCGAGAAGGTGAATGGTTTCGCCGGCGGTGAGACGCTCCGAGAGTTCGCGCGGTTCGATCTGCATGGCGCGGTCGGCCGCGTCGCTGACGAGAATGTGCTCGGTCACTTCGTCGACATCGAGGTTCTCGTTGCGCGCGCAAACGCCGGGGAGTGTTTCCTCCGGAGCGAAGCCGCAGCTGCTGCACCCACCAATGTGGTAACGCCGAAAAAGGGCGCGCTGCGCCCCAGGAAACTGCTCGAGCAGTTCGCGCATGGTAATGTTAGGGTCGATTGCAGCGGTGGAGTTCATCGCATGGGAAAGGTAAGGGTGCTCGGCTAGCCTCGCAAACCGACTGAATGTGGGAGGGGCCTTTGCGCCCCGATGGGGGAGCGCGTCGCTTGAAATCCACGCCGCTCATCGCCGCACAAAGGCGGCTCCCACATTGGGACCCGCTTTGCTCAGGGCGCTACAGCTTTTCCGGTGTGCCGAGTAACTCGACAATGTGCTGGAGCAGGCGCCCGGCGCCGCCGCCGTCGAGGCTGCGATGATCGAAGCTGAGGGTGATCTGCGCTTCGGTGCGCGGGACGAACTGGTTTTTCGCTTCATCCCAGAACGGCACCTTCTTTCCCGCGCCGAGTCCGAGTAACACCGTCTGGTCGGGCAGGGGAATGGGCGTTCCCCATTCGAGTCCGAAAGAGCCGAAGTTCGAAACCGAAGCGATCCCGCCGGCCTGCATTTCGGAGGAAATGCGCCGCTGCCGGGCGAGCGCGACCAGTTCGTCGTAATTTTTGGCCAGCTCGCCTAACGACGTCTTATCCGCGCCGCGAATGACCGGCACCATGATGCCGTCCTGGGCTTCGACCGCTACGCCGATGTCGATCGAGGGCGATTGTACCACGCGATTGCCGACCAGCCTGGCGGCGGCGGCGGGATTTTTCGCGAGCGCCAACGCGAGCGCGCGCAGCGCGTAGAGCGCGGGACCCGGTTTCGGATCGCGCTTCTTGCGATCCTGCAGAACGGGATCGAGACAAACCGAAGAGCCGACCGTGGCGAGCGGCCGCGACCAACTGCGCCGCATCGCGTCCGCCACGCCGCTTCGCATCGCGCTCGCGGTTTCCGCGGTTTGTGTTTCCAACCCACCGAGAAACGTCTCCAGATCCTTGATCGTGACCCGCCCCGCTTTGCCGCTGCCGGCGATGCCAGCCAGATCCGCGTTCGTTAGGCCGAGCTCGGCCATGCGGGCGCGGACCCGCGGCGAAAGATAGCCCGCGCCTTTCGCGCCCACGGGCACGGGCAGAACGCCGGTTTGATCGACTTGGAAATGCGAACCGGTCGGGACCGGAGCGAGGCCCTTTTCGTCGACTTGAAAGTGCGAGCCGTTGCCTGTGCCTTGAGCTTCCGCGCTTTCCTCTTCGCGACCGGGAACTTCTTTTGCCACTTCGCCCTGTGGCGGCGCCGCGGTTGCCTTCTGGAAGCGCGCCGCGTCGGCTTCGCTCGCCTCGACGTAACCGAGGATCGCGCCAACCGCGTAGACGCCTTTCACTTCCGCTTCAATCGCCGCAATCTCCCCCGCGCATGGTGTCGTCACACCCATGACCGCCTTGTCGGTCTCGACTTCGATGATCTCCTGATCGATCGCGACTTTTTCTCCCGGTTTCACTTTGATCGCGACGATCGTGGCCTCGGCCATCGATTCGCCGAGCTGCGGCATGGTGATTGGAACTTTCGGCATAACGATTTATTCGGCGAGTAACTGCCGCGCTTTTGCGGCGATCGCTTTGGCGTTGGGGCGATGCGTCTCCCACAAATTCGGGTGATAAGGAATCGGCGTGTCCCTGGCGTTGAGTCGCGCCGGTGCGGCGTCGAGCAGGTGAAAGCCTTCGGTCGTGACACGCGCGATCACTTCGGCGGTTACGCCACCCCACGGAAAGGCTTCTCCGACGCAAAGCAAACGCCCGGTGCGCGCGACGGAAGCGAGCACGGTCGCGGTGTCGAGCGGCTTGACCGTGCGCAGATCGACCACTTCGATTTCAATGCCTTCGCCGCTCAGTTGTTTGGCGACAGCGAGCGCTTCGTGGACCATCGCGCTGTTCGTCACGATGCTCAGGTCGCGTCCCGGCCTAACGATGCGGGCCTGGCCGACCGGGAGCGACTCTTTCGGCAAGGCATCGGCCTTGAGATGGTAATAGAGATACTTGTGCTCGCAGTAGATGACCGGGTCGTCGATCGCGACCGCATCGATCAACATGGTGTAGGCATCTTCGACCGTGGCCGGCGTCATCACGACGAGCCCGGGATAATGCGCATACAAACTTTCCATGCTCTGACTGTGAAAGGGCCCGCTCCCTTTCGTTCCGCCGGAAGGCAGTCGCACCGTGATCGGACAGGGCTGCTGCGTGCGCCAATATTGGGTCCCGGCGTTGTTCAGAATCTGGTTGAGCGCGACGCTCGAAAAATCAGCGAACTGCATTTCGACGATCGGTCGCATCCCTTCCATGGCGGCGCCGATGGCGGTGCCGACCATCGCGTCTTCGCTGATCGGTGTGTTCAGGACACGCCCGGGAAATTTTTCGGCCAAACCTTTCGTCGCCTTAAACGCGCCGCCGAATTTTCCCGCAATATCCTGGCCGTAAATGAAAACGCGCTCGTCCTCGCGCAAGAGATGCGCCTGCGCTTCGCGAATCGCTTCCAGGTAAGTGACGCTCACGAGATTGTGTCCACCAAAGCGCGGTTAGAGATTGCGCACCAATCTTCTTCGCTCCCGACCGGGGCCGCTTCGCGTTGCGCGGTCTCGACCGCTTTTTCCACTTCGGCGGAAATCTCCG
The DNA here is from genome assembly GCA_039923575.1 of Chthoniobacterales bacterium. Lineage (GTDB taxonomy): Bacteria > Verrucomicrobiota > Verrucomicrobiia > Chthoniobacterales > UBA10450 > Palsa-1392. Next base: position 1,222 of record JBDTCM010000072.1, on the reverse strand, counting down.
CGCGCCATTGTTTGAGAGTTGCCGCGTCGAGCCAGCCGCGCTCGATGATCAATTTTTCCGTGAGCAGAACGCAATCCTGCGCCCAAGGTTCCTGTTTCATTTCCGGCGGAACGTAGCCGGCGTCGTCGTGTTCCCCGTGGCCGGCGAGCCGGAGAATCGACGCGACCGCCAATTGCGGCGGACCGCCGGCGCGGGCGCGTTCGACCGCGTGGCCGATGACATCGAGACAGGCAGCGAGATCGGTGCCGTCGAGTTTGTAGCCCTCGTAACCATAGGCCTGGGCGCGATCGACCAGATGCTCGCAGGCAAATTCGCGATCGTTAGGCGTGGAGTAGGCGAAGTGGTTATTTGAGGCCACGAGCACGAACGGAACTTTTTCCACCGAGGCGATGTTCATCCCTTCGTGGGTGGCGCCGGTCTGCATGCCGCCTTCGCCGATCGTCGTTAGGCCGATGAAACCTTTTTCGCCCTTCATCCGTTTCGCCATCAACTTGCCCACCACCACCGGGATGAGGGAGCCAAGATGACTGATCATGGCGAGTTGCCCGCCCTCCGGCCAGCCGCGGTGGATGTTGCCGTCGCGGCCGCGCATCGATCCCTCGCGGGAGCCAAGATAAGTACGGGTGACATTGAGCAGCGGCTCGCCGGCGGCGGCCCGGCCCGCCTGATCCCGAATGAGCGGGCCGAAGACGTCGCCTTTTTGCAAAAACAATCCACACGCCGTGCTGACCGCTTCCTGTCCGCGCCCCACGTAAACGCCGCCCGTGATCAGGCCGCCGCGATAAAGGCTGGTCAGTTTTTCCTCAAAAATCCGGGTCTGCAGCATCCAGCGAAATGCTTCCAGGTAGCGCTCGTGCGGCGGGGCCTTGGTCGAGGCGGATTTGCCGGCACGTTTCGCGGTTTGCAGCATTTGCTGATCTAAACCAGCTACGTGCGGCGCGCCAAAAATTTTTGTTAGAAGCGGTTTTCAACGTCGATCGTGCGCGACGAGACTCTTGCTCAAGTCGCCGCCGGACATTCCATTCCCTTGCCACGATGCTCGACCAGCTCAACGACCTGATCCTTCGCCTCGACAACTGGGGTTACGTGATCGTCTTCCTCATCGTGCTCCTGGAATGCCAGGCGTTCCTCGGCTTTTTTATGCCCGGAGAAAGCATCGTGATGGTGGCGGGTTTCCTCGCTGGACAAGATGTGCTCGATCTCCGCGCCCTGATCGTGGTGG
>JBDTCM010000071.1:0-4205 GCA_039923575.1 Chthoniobacterales bacterium | reverse complement strand
GGCCGTAAAACAGAAATCAGAAATCAGAAATCAGAAATAAATCATGTCCGTTCTCGTTGTTGGTTCCATCGCGCTCGATACCGTCAAAACCCCGGTGGAGGAGCATGCCGATCAGCTCGGCGGTTCCGCATCCTATGCGGCCGTCGGTGCTAGTTTTTTTGCCCCGGTCAATTTAGTCGGCGTCGTCGGGGAAGATTTTCCCGAATCGGAATTTGAATTTTGGAAGACGCGCAAGATTGACGCCACCGGCGTGCAGCGCGTGCCGGGCAAAACGTTCCGCTGGTCGGGCGAGTATGCGTGGGATCTGAACACGCGCGAAACCCGATCGGTCGCGCTCAACGTTTTCGAGAAGTTCGAGCCGGAGCTGCCGGAAAATTTTCGCGAGACGAAATTCGTCCTGCTCGCCAACATCGCGCCTTCGTTGCAATCGCATGTGCTCGACCAGATGCGGCGGCCGCGCTTTGTCGTGGCCGATACGATGGATCTCTGGATCGAGACGACGCGCAAGGATTTGGACGCGCTCCTGCCGCGGGTCGACCTGCTCATCCTGAACGACAGCGAAGCTCGGCAGATGACGAAGGAGACGAGCCTGATCCGGGCCGGTCGCGCCATTCGCCGGATGGGGCCGAAGTATGTCGCGGTCAAAAAGGGCGAGCACGGCGCGCTCCTCTTCGGCCCGGAGGATTTCTTCAGCTGTGGCGCCTATCCTCTGGAAGACATTCACGATCCAACCGGGGCGGGGGATACCTTCGCCGGCGGGGTGGCAGGTTATCTCGCCGGCGTCTGCGGCGGCGAAGTGGATTTTGCGCAACTGCGCAAAGCGCTGATCTACGGGAGCGTGCTCGCGAGCTTCAATGTCGAAGCATTCAGTCTCGACCGGTTGCGCAGCCTAACGAACGAGGAAATCGGCGATCGTTATGAGATGTTCAAGCTCATGAGCCAGTTCGAAGTGTTGCCCTGACTTTTTGAACGCGGATTACGCGGATTGCACGGATAGAGGGAGATCTATGCCGACGGGTTCTTCTCTTCTGATCCGTGTCATCCGCGGTTCAATCCAGAATGTTCCGGTTTGCCTTTCGCCGCCGCGCGCTCCTATTGAACGCTGATGGGAACTTTGCGCCTCGGCGTTAATATCGACCACTTCGCCACCCTGCGGCAGGCGCGTTATTCGACCATGCCCGACTCGAAGAATGCCGAGCCCGATCCAGTCGCGATCGCGAGCCTGTGCGAGCGGGCGGGCGCGGGCGGGATCACGGCGCATTTGCGGGCCGACCGCCGCCACATCCAGGACCGCGACATGGAGCGATTGCGCGCCAACATCATGACGAAGCTCAATCTCGAAATGGGCAACACGCCTGAGATCATCGATTTCGCGCTCCGCCTCCAGCCCGATGAAGTCTGCCTCGTCCCGGAGAGCCGGCAGGAGATCACGACCGAAGGCGGTCTCGACCTCGTCAGGCACGAGCGCGAACTGCGCTCGACGATCAAGCGTCTCAATGCCCTTGGAATTCGCGTCAGCCTCTTCATCGATCCCGCGCCTGAGCAGGTGGACACGGCGGTGGAACTCGCGGCGGACATGGTGGAATTGCATACCGGCGCGCTGGCCAATGCGTTCACGGAAAAGGTGGAGCAACAAGAGTTGGAACGGTTGCGCGAAGCGGCCATTCGGGCGGCAAATTTTGGCCTGCAAGTGAACGCCGGCCACGGGATTAATTACCGCAACATCGCCCTCATTCACAAAATTCCGCACCTCGTCGAGTTGAATATCGGCCATTCCATTGTCGCGCGCGCGCTCTTCGTCGGGATCGAGGCGGCGGTGGGCGAAATGGTGGGAGCCATGCAGAATTACCCGGGATGAGCATCATCGGCATCGGTATCGATCTGGTGGATTGCGCGCGGATTGAGCATTCGATCGAGCGTTTCGGCGACCGGTTTCTCAAGCGCATCTTTACCGAAGGCGAGATCGCGTATTGCCAGTCGATGAAATTTCCGGCGCGCCATTTCGCGGCCCGTTTCGCGGCCAAAGAATCGCTCTCCAAGGCATTCGGGACCGGCATCGGAAAATCGATGGGCTGGCGCGATCTTGATGTGCAGAAAAAAGAGAGCGGCGAGCCTTTCGTTGTCCTGAGCGGCGGGGCGGAGAAAATGGCCCGCGAGCGTGGAGTTGGGAAAGTGTGGATCAGTCTTAGCCACACCGATGTCAGCGGAATGGCCACCATCATTCTCGAGGCAGACGATGGATGAGGTGGCTTTCCTCCCATTATGATAATCTTGCGGAAAACGCGGCGAAATTGTAGAAACGAGGATGTTCCAGAAAGACGCGATTGTGCGGCTCTTGCGCGACAACGATCCCGCCACGGTCAGTCTGCTGAAGGAACAACTGGTTGAGAGCGGCATCGATGGGGTTGCGGCTTTGCGCGACCTCCTCGCGCTCGATGACGAAGCGGTCACGGCGCACGTGCGCGAGGTGCTCGAGAAAATCGAAACTGATCAGGCGCAGGACGACATGTTGCTTTGCGCGCATTTGTTTCCCGAGCAGGGAGACATCGAGGCGGCCTGGTGGCTTTTGACACTTTGTTTTGAGCCGGAGGCGCCGATCGCCAGGCTGCGGCGCAAGCTCGATGCGTGGGGCCGGCGGCTGCGCCCGCTCGTCGAGCAAGCCGGCTCCGCGCGCGAACGGCTCCAGGCCCTGACGACCTTCATGGCGGAGGATCTCGGATTTCGTGGCAACGCGAGCGAATATTACGACCCGAAAAATTCGCTCCTGAGCGACGTGATCGAGACCCGACTGGGCATTCCGATTTCGCTCGCCATGCTCTATGTCATCGTTGGCCGGCGCGCTAACATGCAGATCGACGGGATCAATCTGCCCGGCCATTTTATCGCGCGCTACGAGCGGATTTTGTTCGATCCTTTTCACCAGGGGCGGATCCTATCGCGGCCCGATTGCGAGGCGATCCTCGCCCGGCAACGGCTCAAGACCGAATCGATTTATTTCGCGCCGGCCTCGTCCCGCATCGTGCTCATGCGAATGCTGGCCAACCTGCATTTCATTTTCGAGCGCGCCGGCGAGAAACAAAAGCAGGATCTGGTCATGAGTTGGCTGAAGGCGCTGGAGCGGGAGTAAACAGCTTTTCCAGCTCCCGCTGACGGACGCGGCTCTCTCGCGCACGAATGGCGTTCCTGGGATCAGGACGAATCGTTCGGCCAGCTTTTGGGAGTGGAACTTTTTTCCCGAGTTCATGAAGTGCATGCACGGCCGCGCCGCGGAGCGAAGCTTCCTGGTCCGCGCAGGTTTCCAGATTTCGTCCGAGCGCATCGGCCAGAAGCTGGAGCGAGGCGGGGGAAACCAGGATCCCGCCCGAGACGATAATCTTTTTCGCGCGCCCGATGGCCCCTTCGAGGAGTTCCAAAATGTCCGCGAGGCGGTTAGAGACCGCGGCGGTCGTGGCCCGGGCAAGATCGGCGGCGGTTGTCGCCTGGGTGAGGCCAAGGATGATTCCGTCGAGATGCTCCGGCCAGGTGGGGGCGCGTTCATTGACCCAGAAGGGGAGAACCGTCAGAGGCGTTGCGGCCGGCTGACGCAGAAGTTTCTCGAGCGCGCCCTCGTCGTCAGGGAGACGCAACTCCCGCCGGCACCAGGCGTGCAAGTTGCCGGCGTTGCTGACCGCTCCGCCGAGGAGGAAGCGCTCCTGATTCACCACAAAACGGAAAAGGCCAAACGGCAAGCGAGTCTCAGTGGCGAGAACCGCGCGGACGGCTGCGCTTGTGCCGACATTGATCGCAACCACACCCGGGGCGGAAGCGCCTGAGCCGAGATTGCTGGCTGCGCCATCGCCGAGCGCCGGGAAAATGAGCCGACCGTCGTGCTCGACAGAATCGCGCAGCATCCCCAGCTGCGCTCTTGTTAGGCCAGAGGCAGCGAGAAGCTCGTCGTCCCAATCGCGCCGCGCGTAGTTGTAAAGTCCGGTCCCGCTGGCCATCGAGTGACTGCACGCATTGACATTCCAAATTTTCTCGAAGATCCATTCCGCGGGTGAAGCCCAGCGGGAGACGCGGCGGAAAAGTTGCGACTGGGTTCGACGCAACCAACGGAGCTTGGCCGGCCAGAAGGAGGCGCGGAGCATGCAGCCGGTGCGCTGCTGGATTTCGTGTTCATCGAATTCCAGGCGCAAACGCGCCGCATCCTCCGCGCCGCGCGCATC
>JBDTCM010000070.1:0-5733 GCA_039923575.1 Chthoniobacterales bacterium | reverse complement strand
ATAAAACCGCCAATGAGGACGTTGTCGACCGTGCCAACTTCGAGGCGGGTGGAAATGTTTAGCAGCTGAACAGTTGGGACGAAGGCTATGAAGGAAACAAGATTGTCCTCTATCGTAAAGGTGCTGCGAATGCCTGCCGGGGTGAACTTGTAGATGGTACTTCCGCCGGTGTTGTGCGTCTCGCTCACATAAATATTATCGACGGAATCAATCGCGAAACGGATCGGCTCAAAGTCAACGGAGCTATCAAAAGTGGCAAAGACGGTAGAGGTCCCGTTGGGCGCAAATTTTAGAATCGAATTCGTGCCCTGATCCGCTTCGTAAAGGTTGCCCTGGCTATCAAAGGCCAGACCCGCGGGCAAATTCACGCCCGTCGCGAAAGTGCTTTGGACACCGGAAGGAGTAAACTTAAGAATGGAGGTTCCGTCACCTTCCGATTCGTAAAGATTACCAACTTGATCGAAAGCCAGACCGGCGGGGCGATTCAAGTTACTCGCAAAGGTGCTTTGCGCGCCGAGGGAAGTAAATTTGTAAATCGCATTCGTTCCGATGTCAGCGACAAACACGTTGCCGGAGGAATCGATCACGAGAGAGACGGGATCGCTCAGACCGCTGGCAAATGGCTTCAAAACGCCCGCAGGAGTAATGATGCTGATCAGGCCGGTATCGCTATTCGCGACAAAGAGATTCCCGAAGGAATCAAAAGCTAAACCACGGGGCTGGGAAAGCTGGGTGAAAATTGTCTGCGTGCCGTCCGGCGCGATCTCGTAAATGACACCCGCGCCGGGAGAGGAAGCGAGGAGGGGCCCGGCAATCGGTCCCGCCTTGGCCGTCAACGGGAGTGCGGTCAGGCTGGCGGCGAGGAGGACGGCTGACGTGATAAAAGAGAGGTGGCGCTGGGTGATTTTCATTCGAATTGATGAGTTGATTCAATCAGACATGTGCAGAACGAGCACCGGAACGGACATTCCTTCTGAAAATAATTTCGCTCCTCGGACCGGGCGCATTTCTATGGGATCGCGGCGCGGCTGATGCGGCAGATTTTGATGCAACACGCGCGGGCACGGAACGCCGCCAGACGTGGCGAAGCTCGCAGAACAATTGGAGCGAGCGAAGAAAAACGCGCCTCTGCCGAACGCCCGGTCAAGATGGATGTGCTGGCGAAGGTCGAAGCGGAACAGCGAGCCTTACGCGTGATCCAACTCGAGGCAGCACTGGCGAAAGCGCACCTGCCGCGGCGAAAGAGGAGGTCATCTTGCAGCAGACCCGCAACGCCACGGGCCAGGCTAGGAAGGCAGATTTGGACAGAGCGACGGCGACTCTTGCCCGGGCCAGCGCGATAGAGCAGACCGCGGACGAAAACTATCGCAAGGCGCAACTCGATGCCGCGGCGCTCAACCTCCGCCGGCAACGGCAACTGCTTGCGCTCGCGAGCGCGCACAAATCCGATGTTGCCCGCGCAATTTTCTTAGGGACGGACCATTATTTGAAAATGCGCAGCGGAATCGAGAAAAAATTACTTCTGCCGCAGGCGTTAGCATAGTCAGCCTTCCGGCCATCTCCTGGCTTCACGGCGAGATGTTATAAGCCTCCACCAGGGCGACACCGGTCATATTGTTCTTGCCGCTGACGATGGCGGTGTAGGCGCCGGGGGCGAGCGTCATGACAATGGCGGATTCGAGGTCGTCGGTCGGCGGGATGGTGGTGGCGATGATTTCGGCTTCCTGGGTGTCTTTCCAGTTATCGTCAAAGGCAAGGGTCGCGCCGTTGCTGTCGTGTAACTCGAGGGTAGGATCGGGCAGGGTTCCCAACACCGGCGGAGTCGCGTGCGCGAGCGAGGGCCCGATGGCGCGCACGATCACGCTGGTGCTGCCGCCGCCGCCCACGATGAAGCCTCCGATCATGACGTTGTCGCCGGTCTCGACAAAGCCGCGGGTGCTGATGTTGGCCAGTTGCGAGTCGACCGTTTGATCGAGATCGTAGGCTTCGACGAGTCCGATGCCGGTGCCGCCATTTTTCCCGCTCACGATCGCGGTGTAAGCGCCGGGATCAAGCGTGGCGACGATGGCCGATTCGAAGTCGTTCGTCGGCGGGACGGTGGAGGCGATGATCTCGGCTTCCTGGGTGTCCTTCCAGTTATCGTTGATGATGATCGTGCCGTCGGGTTTGTGCAGTTCCAGAACCGGATCGACCAGGGCACCCACCACCGGCGGATTGGCGTTTCCGAGCGACGGACCGATGGCGCGCAGGATGACCTTCTTCGGCTGCGTGCCGGTGATAATGAACCCACCGATAAGGACGTTGTCGCCGGTTTGGACCTGGAGCCGGGTGGAGATATTCAAGAGCTGCGCCGCGACGCCAGGCGGATCGTAAAGCTCAGCACTGGCAAGCGCGAGGCCGCCGGCCTCGCCCCCTGCAACCAGCACCTGGCCACTCGGCAGTAAGGTCGCCGTGTGATAGGCGCGCGCTGTCGCGAGACTGCCAGTTGCGCTCCAACTCCCAGTCGCTGGATCGTAAAGCTCAGCACTGACAATGAAGCCGCTCGGGTTAACGCCCCCTGCCACCAGCACCTGACCACTCGACAATAAGGTCGCTGTGTGCAATTCACGCGCTGTCGCGAGATTGCTGGTAGCGCTCCAACTCCCTGTCGCCGGATCGTAAAGTTCAGCGCTGGCAACGTCGCCCATTGAAGTGTTAGCGCCCCCTGCCAGTAGCACCTTGCCACTCGGCAGTAAGATCCCGATGTGACCTGCCCGTCCTATCGCGAGACTGCCGGTAGCGCTCCAACTCCCTGTCGCCGGATCGTAAAGTTCAGCGCTAGAAAGGGAACTGCGTGAGGTATCAAAGCCCGCTGCAACCAGCACCTTGCCACTCGGCAGTAAGGCCGCCGTGTGACCAGACCGCGCTGTCGCGAGACTGCCTGTTGCGCTCCAACTCCCTGTCGCCGGATCGTAAAGCTCAGCACTGGCAATAGCGATAATTGAACCCGACTCCCCCCCCGCCACTAGCACCTTGCCATTCGGCAGTAAGGTCGCTGTGTGGAGATCCCGCGCTGTCGCAAGACTGCCGGTAGCGCTCCAAGTCCCCGTCGCCGGATCGTAAAGCTCGGCACTGACAAGGGAGCCGCTCGGGTTAGCGCCCCCTGCAACCAGCACCTTGCCACTCGGCAGTAAGGTCGCCGTGTAATCATACCGCGCAGTCGCGAGGCTGCCCGTGTTTGAAAAGGTTCCCGGGGCTCCGCTGCTACTCTGCGCGCCGATCACTGCGAGACCCGCGGCCAGCAGGAGAGACAAAAGGGGTTGCGGGTGACAGGGACGCCGGAGCACTGCGGTCGTGGAGTGAAACGCGGCCTGTGCCGCGATTTTTGCGAGGATGGTTTTAGGGCTGGAGTTCTTCATTTTAGATTTGCCTTCACTCAGGCATGTGCGAGACGAGCGCCGAAAAGGACATCGAGTTGCAAAGATTTTGCTACCTGCGCTGCTCGCGTTGTGCCAGTCTGGACGGATTGAGCGACACTGATGCGCGTGAAACCCGAATCACCTGAGAACGTCACCAAGCTGTTGCTGGACTGGCAGAACGGGAACGACGAGGATGCGCCCGCGAAGTTAATGCCTCTCGTTTACGAAGAGCTGCGACGCGTGGCCCGCGCGTACCTGCAACGCGAGCGGACCAATCACACCCTGCAGGCGACTGCGCTCGTGCATGAGGCGTATTTGCAGCTGGTCGATGACAAAAAGGTGACCTGGAAGGATCGCGCTCATTTCTACGGCATCGCGGCGCGCCTGATGCGGCAGATTTTAATTCAACACGCGCGGGCAAGGAACGCGGCCAAGCGCGGCGGAGCGCATCAGGTGAAGCTGACGCTGGAGGAGGCTGCGGAAGTGTCCACCGATTGCGGCGTGGAATTACTGGCCCTGGACGACGCGCTGGAGGACCTGAACAAGATGTATCCCCGCAAAAGCAAGGTGGTGGAACTAAAGTTTTTTGGGGGCATGGAAGCCCGGCAAATCTCGGAGGTCCTCCAGGTTTCGGAGAAAACGGTTTTGCGGGATTGGAATTTCGCCCGGCTCTGGCTTTCGCGCGAGTTGCGCCGCGATGCAGCCTGAAAAAGCAGAGCGACTCGCAGAACTGGTCGAGCAGGCTTTCGAATTGGAAGGCTCGGAACGAGCCAGCTTCGTCTCACAGGCTTGCGGCGACGATGCGGAATTGCGCGCCGAAGCAGAAGCCTTGCTCGGCGAGCAGGAGCGCGCCGAGAAATTGATGGCGACACCCGCAATCGAATTTGGAGCGGAGCTCTTGCGCGAAGGAGGTTCCGAAACCGGCGAATTGACCGAGGGCCAGGTGATCGGCGAATACCGGATTATCTCCCTGCTCGGCGAAGGCGGCATGGGGGAAGTTTACCTGGCCGAAGACACCCAGCTAGGTCGCAGGGTTGCGATCAAACTTATCAAGAGCGGTTTCGGAACGAAAGTGTTCGTAAGGTATTTCCAACAGGAGGGGCGAATCCTGGCCGCCCTCAATCATCCCAACATCGCACGACTTTACGGCGGAGCAGTTACCTCGGGCGGGCTGCCATATTTCGTGATGGAATACGTCGAAGGAAGTCCGCTTACCGCCTACGCGGGAGAACATCCGATGACTGCAGAAGGGAAGCTTGCGCTCTTCCGCAAAATCTGCGCGGCTGTCTCTTACGCTCATCAAAATCTTGTTCTTCATCGCGATCTTAAGCCGGCGAATATCCGGGTAACGCCGGAAGGCGAGCCGAAGCTCCTGGATTTCGGCATCGCGCGTCTCCTCGATCCGGCGACGGCGGCCACGGAAAATCCAACCATGCTCGCGGCCGGCGTCATGACACCAGATTACGCCAGTCCGGAGCAACGGCGGGGCGAGCGTATGACGACGGCGAGCGATGTCTACAGTCTCGGCATCGTGCTTTATGAGTTGCTCACGGAACGCAAGCCTCGCCTGGGAAAAGACGGCGTGCCCGTTTTGGACAAGTTAGGCGGCGACCTCGATAACATTGTCGCCCAGGCCATACGACCGGAACCAGAGCGGCGTTATGCCTCGGTCGGACAACTCTCTGAAGACAGCCGGCGTTATCTGGACGGAATGCCGGTGAGCGCGCGCAAGGATACCCTGGCCTATCGCAGTTCGAAATTCGCCCGGCGACACAAGCTCGGCCTGGCTATCACCACCGGGGTAGCGTCGCTCCTCCTTGCCGCCACCGCTTTCGCATTCTGGGAAGCGCATCGTGCCAACGAGCAACGTGTCCTGGCGGAAATGCGCTTCGAACAGGTGCGCAAGCTGGCCGATTCGCTCATGTTTGAGATCCACGATTCGGTCAAGGACTTGGCCGGCTCTACGCCCACGCGGCGCCTGATTGTCGGGCGTGCGCTCGAGTATTTGGATAGCCTCGCGCACGACGCGAAAGGCAACGTCGCCCTGCAACGTGAGCTGGCCACGGCCTACGAAAAGATCGGAGACATCCAGGGCAACCCCTATTCCGCTAACATTGGCGACACCGATGGCGCCCTCGCCAGCTATCGCAAGGCGCTCCAGATCCGAGAAAACTTCTCGTCCTCGGCGGTCACGACTGAGACCGAAATGGAGTTAGGTCGCAGCTATCGCGCGCTCGGCGACATCATGGACCAGAAGGGAGATATCGCTCAGACGATTCAAGATTATCGACGCTCACTCCAGATCTTCGCCCAACTCGCTCTGAACGAACCGAGA
>JBDTCM010000069.1:0-4934 GCA_039923575.1 Chthoniobacterales bacterium | reverse complement strand
AGGAGATTCGAAAACGGGCCAGTTTCTCGATTGCCGAGATCAACGAGATCGAAAAACGGACGAATCACGATGTCATCGCGTTCCTGGAGAACGTCGCCGAGTCGGTCGGGCCGGCCGCCCGCTGGATCCACCAGGGTCTGACTTCCTCCGACATCCTGGATACGGCGCTGGCGGTGCAGTTGACCACCGCGGGGCGAATTCTGTTGGACGACATTCGCAAGCTGCGCCGCGTCATCGGCGAGCAGGCCTGGCGCTACAAGATGACGCCAATGATTGGGCGGAGCCACGGCATTCATGCGGAGCCGATCACGTTTGGACTCAAGTTGGCGCTGATGTTCGATGAATTCGGCCGGGCCGAGGAGCGGCTGGTGCAAACTTTGGAACGCGTGCGCGTTGGCAAGCTGAGTGGCGCCGTCGGCACCCACGCGCATCTCGATCCGCGCGTCGAAAAACATGTTTGCGATAAGCTCGGACTCAAACCCGCGACACTTTCCACCCAGATCATCCAGCGCGACCGCCACGCGGAATTTTCCACCACGCTCGCGCTCATTGCCTCGAGCATCGATCGCTGGGCGACAGAGCTGCGGCATCTGCAAAGGACCGAGGTACTGGAAGTGGAGGAGTTCTTCAGCCCCGGCCAGAAAGGCAGCTCGGCCATGCCCCACAAGCGCAACCCGATCACCGCCGAGCGTCTCAGCGGTCTCGCCCGGGTGGTGAGGGGGAATGCCGTCGTCGCGCTCGAAAACGTTGCGCTCTGGCACGAACGCGACATCAGCCATTCCAGCGCGGAACGGATCATCCTTCCCGACTCCTGCACCTTGCTCGATTACATGCTTTGCAAGCTGCGCGACCTGATCGAGCAGCTTCAGGTTTACCCGGAGAACATGGAGCGGAATCTTGGCCTGACGAAGGGCCTCTACTTCAGCCAGTCCGTCCTCCTCGCTCTCACTCGCGCCGGGGCCAATCGTCAGACCGCCTACGAAGCCGTGCAGCGCGCCGCCATGCGCACTTGGAAGGGCGGCCAGTCGTTTGCCGAAAATGCCAAGGCCGAACCGGAGATTGCCGCCCTCCTTACGCCTAACGACATCGACTGCCTCTGCTCGCTCGAGCTACACTTCCGGCATATCGACGAAACGTTTCGGAAATTGGGGCTGTAAGAAGGAGTCGATCATGTTCGGCCGCGCCCGCCTCCAATCCGATTACCTCGACGGCTTCCGCCTGCGCGGACGGGAAGTCACTCGCCTCGAGAGCTTCAGCGACGCCGTCTTCGGTTTCGCCCTCACGCTGCTCGTTGTCTCCCTCGATGTGCCGCGCAATTTCGCCGACCTCATCAACACCATGCGCGGTTTTCCCGCCTTCGCGGTTTGCTTCTTCCTCCTCGCCCTCATCTGGAACGCGCATTACAACTTCTGCCGCCGCTACGGCCTTGAGGACACGACCGCGCGCGTCCTCACCTGCGTTCTGCTCTTCCTCGTCCTTTTTTACGTCTACCCACTGAAGTTTCTTTTTAACTTCGCGATTGTGCAGACTGAGCCGGCGCCGTTGCAAATCACGCGAGGGCAATACTCCACTCTCATGACCATCTACGGGCTGGGTTTGGCGGCCGTTTATCTCGCGCTCGTTTCACTCTATCTCCATGCCTACCGTCTCCGCGACTCGCTCGACCTCAACGAGCTCGAACGGCTCGACACCCGCTACCTGATCTTCCGCCTCAGCTGCCTTGTTGCGATCGGTTTGGTTGGAGCGTTCCTCGCCCAGTTTCGCTCCGCGGTTTTCTGGTCGCCATGGGTCTACCTCGCGCTCGTCCCGATCCTGCGCATCCATCGTTTGGTCCATCGGCGAAAGCGGGCGCCGCTCCTCGCGGCCGCGCCCCATCGTTAGGCGAAGTCGCAGTTGCGCCGCGCCCAGTGCGCCCGCAAAGTCAGCGACGCCCCATGCCGAAGCCGTTCTACATCACCACCGCGATCGACTACACCAACGGCGCGCCGCACATCGGCCACGCCTACGAGAAGGTGCTGGCCGATGTCATTGCGCGCTATCATCGACTCAAAGGCGACGAAGTTTTCTTCCTCACCGGTGTCGATCAACACGGCCAGAAAGTGCAGCAATCCGCCGAGAAAGCCGGCGTCGCGCCACAGCAATTCGTCGATGAGATCACGGCGAAATTCGTCGCTCTTTGGGAAAAACTCGACGTCCGCTACGGCATCTGGGCGGCCACGACCGATCCGCTGCACAAGCGCTGTGTGCAAGGAATGCTGCAGCGGCTCTACGACGAAAAGCAGATCTACAAAGACAAACAGGAGGGCTACTACAGCGTCCGGCAGGAACAATTCCTGACCGACAGGGAGCGCGGGGTCGATGGAGAGTTCGGGCCCGAGTGGGGCCAGGTCGAGCATCGCGAAGAAGAGAATTATTACTTCCGGCTCGCGCAGCACAAAGACTGGCTACTCGATTATCTCCGAGCCCATCCCGATTGCGTCACGCCCGACTTCCGCCAGACGGAGCTCGTCAACGCGGTCGAAAAGCTGAACGGCGACCTCTGCATCTCACGGCCCAAGTCGCGCCTGAGTTGGGGCATCGAGCTGCCCTTCGACACCGCTTACGTCAACTACGTCTGGTTCGACGCCCTAACGAACTACATCAGCTTAATTGGTTACGATCCGAGTCTCTCGACTTTCAACTCTCAACCCTCAACTTTCCTCGAGAAGTGGCCGGCCCTGCACATCCTCGGCAAAGACATTCTCATTCCCGCGCACGGCATCTACTGGCCGATCATGCTCCACGCCCTCGGCTTCCCCGACGAGCAAATACCAAAGTTCCTCGTCCACGGCTGGTGGAACATGAGCGGCGCGAAGATGAGCAAGTCGTTAGGGAACGTGATCGATCCTAACGAGCTGGCCGATAAATACGGCGCCGAAGCGCTCCGTTATTATTTGATGAGCGATATGGTGACCGGCAAGGACTCCGATTTCTCCGAAGATCGACTCGTTAGTCGATTCAACTCGGAGCTGGCCAATTCGTTAGGGAATCTGCTCAACCGGACGCTGAGCATGACGCAGCGCTACCGGAAGGGGAAACTGTCCGGACGAGGGCCGGGAACGATCGTGCATCTTTCGGCCTACCAAAGCGAGATGGAGTCGTCGCACAATGCTGCGTTGGAGCGTGTGAGCGGATATATCACCGGCTGGAATCAAGAAATTGACGTGAAGAAGCCTTGGGCGCTGGCGAAGGACGAGACGCAGGCCAGCGAACTCGACTCTCTTCTCTATCGATTGGCTGAAGGTCTCCGCATCATCGCCATCCTCATCTCGCCGGTCCTGCCGAAGGCCGCGCACGGCATCTTCGATCAGCTCAATTGGAAGATGGAACCCGGGCTTGCCGGAAAAGAAGAGCGCTTCTCGTTAGCCGAGGCGGAGTGGGGGAAGCTGCCGGATGGCCATGTGGTCGGTAAACCGACGCCATTGTTCCCGCGCATCGAAGCCTGACTCCGGTGAGCGCGGGCGCCCCGCCCGCTGGCGATGGCGCCTCGCCATCGCGGACTTTTCATAAGGTGGGATCGCACAAAAAAGTTCGCCGCGGCGGCCGCTCCCGAATTTCAGCGCAATCCTTCCTCCGCCCGATAGCGTCGCACCCACTCGTCTGAGAGGGCATCGCTTTGGCGGGTCGTCACCGGCGGACGAATCTTGATCCGACGCGGCAACCTGATCTCAAGGAAATCCAAAACCGCGCTCACTGTCCCCTCGAAATCCTCACAAAGGCGTTCGTATTCGACCTGAAACGGCCTTTCGCCAAGGCGAAGAAAAAACGCGTTCCAGGTATCCTCTTCTGCTTTGGACTCAAGCATCGACTGCGCGATCAGCGCCCGATCGTATTCCGGCTCCGCCACCTCCGATTTTCCTTCCTGCACTTTCCAAAGTCCGGTTTGGACCGCGCGCGCTTTCGAGATCGCCTGCCGCAACTTGTCGCGGCGGGTGATCCGGAGAAAGCGCAAGCCCGGAAACGCGGCGGTAAGCATTTCCAAATCGGAAGCTCCGGGTCCTCCAAATTCGCCCGTCTCGCGCAATCGCTTGAGAAAGGCGTCCAAATACCAGGCCATCAATTTGAAGCCGAAAACTTCGTTGGAGGTCACGGTGTTTTCGACGATCCCGCGCACGTAATTGGCGAAGCCCACGTTCTCGTCGAAGGAGTGCGCGGCGCGGAACTGAGGTTCCGAGCTGGGCAGGAAAAACTGGTTCGGCCGCCCGGCGCGGCCGGTGTCGCGCAGTCCGTCGCTCAGAAGGTTACTGCCGGAGCGCGCGATCCCGCAGATGAGATAACAACGGCGCGAGTGCCGCCAATGATGAAACAATCCGCCCATCGTTAAGCGGATTGGCACCTTGTTCGCGAGGCCCGTTTTGACATCATCTGCTCCCAGCTTACGGATAGAGCCTTTCGTCTCGATGCGCCTCTCCCACAAGCTCAGAAAAATCGTCGATCCCCGTCTCCTGCGCAGCGCCCGGCGACATCTCGGCCGCGTGATCCTGACCCGGCAGTTCCTGTTTCGCCTCGAGGTCGAGCGGATCATCGAGAGCATCGACTCGGCGCAGTTCCAGGCGATCCACGATCGTTACGCGGTCGAGGATCCGGGCGGCGGTTGGCGCAAATATCTCGAGCTGGATCGGTGGATCCGAATCAACCTGCGGCGGGTCGAGGACCTCGAGCTCGACTGGGGCCGGCGCAAGAGTGTGCTCGATCTCGGTTCCGGCGCAGGTTATTTCCTCCACATCTGTCATTGGCTTGGCCATCGCACGCTCGGGCTCGATATCGATGACGTGCCGATGTTCGGGGAAATGTTTCGCGCGCTCGGGTTGGAGCGCGTCATCTCGCGGGTGGAAGCGTTCCAACCGCTGCCGGCATTCGATCGCAAGTTCGATCTCATCACCGCCTTCATGATC
>JBDTCM010000068.1:0-5867 GCA_039923575.1 Chthoniobacterales bacterium | reverse complement strand
GTTGAGAGCGAAGGCGAGGTATTTGTTGAACTCCGCGATGGCTTCTTTTTCCGCCTGCGCGGCCAGCTCTTCGTCGCGCTGTTGCCGGCGCTCGGGGTCGAGCAGTTCGACGCGCGCCTCGGTCAGGTAGCGCGAAGAATCGTCGAGGCCGGCGCGCAGCATCTGGGCGAGCGGATTGCTCGGCTGGTTCTTGAGGGGCAGTTTTTTCTGCCACCACAAAACAAGCTCGCGAAAACGCTCCTCGATCTCTTCGTTGGTCGGCTTGCTCCGGGAATCGAGGCCGAGCCGCTTGTACGGATCCGGCGAATCGTATCGGCTCCACCCGTCCCATTTGCGCGGGTCGTCCGGGAGCGGGACCGGAAAACTGACCATGGCCTCAGCCACCTAGATGACGCTCAAGAGGCCGAGTGCCGCCGTGGCCCGGCTGAGCTCGGCTTCGGTCAGACCCGTCTTGCGTTCGATCGAGACCGACGCGCAGGCGCCACAAGCTTCGACCGCGACTTCCAGCACCTGGTTCGCATTGTATTCGTAGGTCAACTCGACCGGCGAGCCCTTGGGCAGGAAAGGCGGCAACTCGACGTCGCAGATCCCCAGCGGCGTGCACTCCCCGGGCAGAGTGCTTTCGCCTTCCACGATGCGGACGATGGCCCGCTGCATGTTGGCGGTGGCGGTGCCGAATGAATTCCTCGCGACGGCTGGCATCGCGCTCATTTTTTTGATCATCGGGAAGACGTATTCCTCGAGCTGCGACTCGTCCCAGAGGACAACGCCGAGGGTGTGCGAGGTAATGTTTTGCACCTGAATGAGCCCGCCTTCGCGCGAAGAAAACTGCTGCCGGGTATCGGCGGGCAAGGTCTTTTCGCCGGTAGCTTCCTCTTCGTTGAGCAAGGAGAGGACGGCTTGAATCGCTGCGCCGACCGCGACGGCTTCATCCGGATTGACGTCTTCAGCCAGAGGGACGGAGGTGAGCTCGCCGATCATCTTGCGCACCATCGGCATACGCGTCATGCCGCCGACCAGCAAAATCTTGTTCACGTGCGACCAGTCCAGCTTGGCCTCGCGCATCACGATTTCGCAGATGGCCTTGCACTTCTCGACGAGATGCTTGGTCATTTTCTCGAAATCTTCGCGGGTCAGCTCGACCTTCACGCTTTTGCCGTTGTGGCTCTGCACGATCGTAGTGCGTTCGCGGCTGGAGAGCTGGATTTTGGCCGCCAGGGCGCGGCTTTGCAGATCCTGGTAGCTCTGCAGGTCGAGGAGCGGATTTTCGCCGTGGGCGCGATCAAATTCTTCCGCGACGTGATTGACGATGACGTCGTCCCAGTCTTTGCCGCCGAGGCGGTGATCGCCATTGGTCGCCACCATCTCGAGGCGATGCCCATCGATTTTCATGAGCGTGACGTCGAAGGTGCCGCCGCCAAGGTCGAAGACGAAAACGGTTTGGTTTTCGTCCAGTTTGTCCAGTCCGTAGGCCAGCGCCGCCGCGGTCGGTTCGTTGATGATTTGCAGGACGTTCAAGCCCGCGAGTCGTCCGGCCGTGATGGTCGCGGTGCGCTCTGAGTCGTTGAAATAGGCCGGAACGGTGATGACCGCATCGGTCACCTCCACCTTGAGGTATTTCTCGGCGTCGGATTTCAACTTGCGCAGAATGAGCGCGGAGAGTTCTTCCGCCGAGTAGTTCTTGCCGTCGAAGTCGCGATGAAATTGCTCTTTCGATTTGCCGACCTCGCGCTTCACGAAATCGACGATCTTTTCGGGCTCCGCGACAGTATTGTTCTTGGCTACGGTGCCGACGATGGCTTTGTCCCCGTCGAACAGGATGACCGAGGGCGTGATGCGCTCACTCTCGGAGTTGGGGATGATTTGCGGTTTTCCGTAGGCATCAATGTACGCGACGGCGGAGAAGGTCGTGCCGAGATCGATTCCGACTGCTTTGCGATTGCTCATGTTTTAGAAAGGGCTTTTTTGACTTCGATGGCTGGATTGGCCGGTGCTCTGAATGCAGTTTTCATGCCTCCGGCGTTCGAATCTCCCACGAATATTTTCGGCCCAGCAGAGAGACCGGCAAAGGACCGAAAAATATCACCCGAAACGCTGCGCGATGACCTCTTCGGGACGGAGGAGCTGGCCGTGCCACTTGAAACCATATTTTACGCGCCGGACGATGCGGCCGTCATCCTCCGCGCTGTCGGCCGCGACGTAGCCGATGACCCGGTGGACGTTGAGATCGACCACGGCCAGCTGCTCGATCTCGGTCACCTCGAGGCGGTGCAGAATCTCGATTAGAAAATGAAGCATGTTGTTGAGGTTATCGCGGGCCTGCACCTTATCCGACCGGCCCTCCTCTTCCGAAGCCGCCTGCTCAAATTGCCAGGCGATCGCGCTCATATCGTCGAACAGAATCAGCAGATCGCGAATGAACGGCTTTTGCAGCGAATCCCGCACGAAATTGTCGCGATAGCTGATGAGCTCCTCGTGCAGGGAATCGAACAATTTCTGGTTTACGTTCTCCGTGTCCCGGATCTTGACGAGCTGCTGCTCGATTTTCTGAAATTGCAGCCCCTCGAATTTCCGCATGACGGATTCTTCCAGCGTCTCGACGCGCTGCCCGAGCGAATGGACCGCGCTGATCAGCGCTGAAATCCCGAGCTCGGAGCTGGCCTCCGCAGGCAGACTACGCGCCGGAGTGGCGGCAGCCGCGGCGCTCAGCTCCTGCATAATTGCCGCAAAGTTCACCTCGATTTCAGAAGCCTGGCTCATGATTAATCAACCCGGCCAAAAAAGCGGCGAATCGCATCGACCAGCCCGGGAATATCGTGACGCGACGCTTCCACCCCGATCGTTAGACCGCGATCCCGCGCCGTCTTGGATGTGATCGGACCGATACTGGCCACCTGCATCCCTGCCGGCCAGGGCAGCCCTAGAGCGAGGTAATTTTCGACCGTCGATGAGCTGGTAAATGTGATCATGTCCGCACCTTCGGCCGCCAGCCGCGCTCTTGCTTCGGTTCGATCCTCGGTCTCCGCGACCGTTCTGTAAGTAATGGCAACATCTACGATGGCCCCGAGGGCGCCGAGCCCCTTCGGTAGCAGGTCCCGCGCCTCTTCCGCCCTCGCGATGAGAATCCGGAGGTTTTCCAGGTCCCCCACTTTCTTAAATTCCTTCAGCACCGTCTCGGCCACGAACTCGCCCGGCTGCAAGTCCACTTTTAAGTGAAAATCACGCACCCGCTGCGCCGTGGCCGGCCCGATCGCGGCGATCCGGGCCCCGCCGATTTCCCGGGCGTCGTCGTAAAGTTTGTAAAACATCTCGAAAAACGCGGTCACCCCGTTCGGACTGGTGAAAACGATCCAGTCGTAGCCGTGCGCATCCTGCACCAGTTCGGCAAAGGCCCGGAGATCCTGCGGGGGCTCGATCCGGATGGTCGGTAATTCGATCACCTCGGCGCCGAGATCGCGCAATTGCTCGCTCAGCGCCCCTGCCTGCTTGCGGGTCCGGGTCACGACGATGCGTTTGCCGGAAAGAGGCCGCTCCTGGTGCCATGATAGTTCCGCCCCTAACGACGCTACTTCGCCGAAAACCGCGACCGCCGGAGGCAGGAAATTCTTCTCCGCCACCAGCTGCGCGATCTTGCCTAACGACCCGTGGATCACCTCCTGCCGGCTCGTTGTCCCCCAGCGGATGAGTGCGACCGGCAAGTCCGGGCGCACCCCCCGCTCCAGCATCTCGCGTGCGATCGCTTCGATCCGCTCCACTCCCATCAACATCACCTGTGTCCCGCCGAGCCGGCCGAGCGCCTCGAAGTCGATCGAGCTCTCCGTTTTCTCGGGATCTTCGTGGCCGGTGAAAAACGTCACATGCGAGGTCATTCCCCGGTGCGTCACCGGAATGCCCGCGTAAGCCGGCGCCGCGATCGCGGAGGTGACCCCCGGCACCACTTCGAAAGGGAGCGAGGCGGCAGCCAAAGCCTGGGCTTCCTCACCGCCACGACCGAAGAGAAACGGATCGCCCCCTTTCAGCCTAACGACCTGATGGCCCGCGCCCGTTTTCTCGACCAGGAGCGCGCTGATCTCATCCTGCCTGAGGGTGTGCGCGCCCGCCTTTTTCCCCGCGTAAATGATCTCCACCTTTTCCGGCGCCCACTGCAGCATCTCCGGATTGCAGAGGTAATCGTAAATCAATACCTCGGCGCGCTCGATCAGTTGCCTGGCACGCAATGTGACCAGCCCGAGATCACCCGGGCCTGCACCGACCAGATAACACCGGCCTTTTTTCTTCTTATCCGCCATACAGTTGTTTCATCAATTTTGCTGCAATCGCCTCGGGATCCTGAGCGGCCCCCGCCATCTTCCCAACGCGTGGCGGTGTCCCCGGCGCCTCAAAGACCTGGGCCTGCAGACGCAATTCCCCCGCTTCCACCTTCGCTTGCACGCCTACGGGCGAATCGCAATCGCCATCCAGCAGGCGCAGGAATTCGAATTCCGCTCGGAGACAAAGATGCGTCTCCCGCTCGTTGATCGCGTCGATCACTTCCTGCACGCGAGCGTCGTCGCTGCGCACTTGCAACGCGATCACGCCCTGACCGCCGGCCGGCACGAAATCGTCCGGCGAAAGAATTTCGCCCTCCACCTTCAGCCCGAGTCGTTCCAATCCGGCCCGCGCCAGGATGATTCCGCTCCAGCTCTCGTTCTCGCGCAGCTTGCGCAGGCGGGTCGGCACGTTTCCGCGCAGATCGACGATTTGCAGATCGGGACGAATCCAGCCGAGCTGTCGTTGCCGTCGCACGCTCCCGGTCGCAAGCACACTGCCCTCCGCAAGGCTCGTTAGGCCAGCGCCCGTCCTGGTGATCAAAACATCTTCGGTCGCAGCGCGCGGCAGTGTCGCCCGCACTTCCAGGTCGTCCCGCCGTTCGCTCGGCAGATCCTTTGCGCTGTGCACCGCGACATCGATCCGCCTAACGAGAAGTTTCTTTTCAATTTCGCGGGTGAAAAGTCCTTTGCGCCCGGCTTTGCGGTCCGTAATCGGCGCGCCCAGAGCGCTCTCGTCGCCGCTCGTGCGGATAATTTCCATCGCCACTTCCAGGTTCGGCCAGGCCTCGCGCAAGGCTTGCTCGACCAGTCGCGTCTGCGCCCGGGCGAGATCGCTGCCCCGCGATCCAAGAGTGATCCTGCCCGGCACGACCACTCAGCTCTCGGAAGTGCGGAGCGACGGTTCAGTCAGGTTCGGCGCGCCCAGCCTCCGCTCCTGCGCCCCGACGAACCAGCCGCTGAAATCGTCCACATGCACCGCGATGATCTCTTCCCCGGCGACAATCTGCTCGCGCCGTTGCGCGAGCGATTGCTGCGCGATCGACTGCAAGGAGTCGATGTCGTAGAGAAACACGCCTTCCAGCTCGTTCACGTCCGGCGCGACGTCGCGCGGAACGGCGATGTCGATGATAAAAAGAGGGCGATCGAGCCGGTCGCGCAGGAGCGGCTCCAGGTTCGCACGCGTGACAAACGGCGTCGGCGCCGCCGTGGATGAAATCAGGATATCGACTTCGCGGCAGTGTATTTCCCAGTCCTCCATCGCCACGGCCCGGCCGCCGATCAACGCCGCGAGCGCTGCCGCTCGCTCGACGGACCGATTCATGACCCGGATATCGTGCACGCCGCGCTTGGCCAAAGCGCGCGCGGTCCGTTCGCTCGCTTCCCCGGCGCCAAGGAGCAGCACCTTGCGGGTTTCGAAGTGGCCGAAAATTTGTTCCGCCAGATCCACCGCCACCGACCCGACCGAGACGGCGCCGCGGGTGATCTCGGTGCGGGTGCGGACCTGTTTCGCGACCCGAAACGCGCGCTGGAAAAGCCGATGCAAAAACGGGCCCGCCG
>JBDTCM010000067.1:0-7054 GCA_039923575.1 Chthoniobacterales bacterium | reverse complement strand
CCGTCATCAGGCCGATCGCGACGTGCATCGCACAGACAGCGATTAACACCGTCTGCCGCGACCACTTGGGCCAGATAAGAAAGGCATAACCGGTCTCAATCAGACAGACGGAGATCCCGAGCAAAGGCAGGAACGCGCTCCCTGAGGCTACCCAGGCCGTGGGCAGGACATCGAAAGGTGGCAGAGTCAGCGCCCGCCAGATATTCGCACCGTTCCACCAGCCGACGCCGAGACATTTCGTTAGGCCACCGAAGAAGTAGATGAAACAGAGGTGAATCTGGAGAACGCGGCGATGCAGGCCTAACGATCGCGGATCGATGGCGCGTCCGGGCCATTTCCATCGATCGAGTGACCACCGATCAGGCAAGGGCGCAATCATGAGATAGAAGAGGCCGATCGTAATCAGGTTATCCGCTCCGTAGGACAAGAGGCCACCACTCTTGGCCGCGGCGAGCTGAAGAAACCACGCCGTGATCGCAGCTGGTCGCGAAAAGAGACCGAGCAGCAAGAACAGGCCGGCCGCGAAAAGCAGACTCCAGGCGAAGGACAAGGCGAAGCTCTCCTCCCATCCCGCCTGCCGGCAAAGAAACACCAGCCAGCCCAATCGGGGAACAAACGGACTCTGAGTCGAGAGAAGAGCCTCGAAGAGTCGACGGCTGGCAAGACCTTCTCCCGTTCCTCCGAAAAGGTAGTTCCAGTCGGAGCGAAGCGGCCAGGTGTAGAGAACGATCACGAGCCCGAGGCCGATGCGCAGCAGTGCCAGCCAGCAATCGGAATCAGCCGGCAAAAGAAACCTGAGCGCTCGTTCCCGGACCTTCATGGAGGAAGCGGCGCCGTCTTCGCGTCGCGGCGACGAAAGTCATAAACATAGAGACAATCGAAAGTGCGTTTTCGCTGGCCGGCACGGTACTCCGCCGCCGTTGGTGGCGTGACTGAACCGAAGAAGGCCCGCACCGTGGTCGCATCCGGGTGGCGCTGCCAGGTGGAGCGCGCGAGACGTTTAATCAACTCTTCCCGCCACGGTGCAAAATCTGTCCGCGCAATCTGCTCGATTAGACTGGTTAGGCGAAGTTGCGCTTCGCCACCACCGACCGCCGGAGTCTGATAATCGACCCGACCATCAGCATAATGACATTCAAAAACGAGGGCATGCGTCGTCGGAACATTCGGCGCAAAATATCCGTAGCCGACTTCGATCCCGGTGGCATTGGTGTAAGTCGCGATCGCCTCCCGCCAGGGGTTGCGCGCCGCTGAGCTAGCTCCGAGGATCGCCTGCGGAACTTTATCCAGCGTCAACCATCCGCCGGCAAAAGTATCACCGAGGACATTCAGTCGATTCTCGAGCAGCCAAAGCGTCTCGTGGAGGCAGATCAACCCGACCAGCGAGAAATGCAGAGCAAAGCAAGTCAGCAGGAAAATATACCGGCGTGGCATCGGCATGGAGGACGGGGACAACTGGTCCCAGCGGTCTTCCTTCGTTTTGCGCCTGCCCGGCGTTGCCTGTCAAGACCGCAATTTGCAGTCCATCTGCCGAGCGACACCCTGCCGAAGTTGGGTCCACCTCATTGTCGTTAGGGTTGACATGTGGCCCGGGAATAGCTGACGTTGGGGAACCATGCGTGCGATCTGGAAGGGAAGCATCAACTTCGGTCTGGTTTACATCCCGGTTTCGGTCTATCCGGCAACGAAGGAAGAGAAAATCAGTTTCCGCCAACTGCGAGCCAGCGATCTGAGCCCGATCCGCTACAAGAAAGTCGCCGAGGCCGACCAGAAAGAAGTTCCGGCTGACCAAATCGTCAAAGGTTTCGAATACGAAAAGGGAAAATGGATCACCCTACGGGACGAGGATTTCGAGAAGGTGCAGATCGAATCCACCCACTCGGTCGAGATCACCGACTTCGTTGAGCAATCCCAGATCAATCCGAAGTTCTTCTACAAACCATATTTTCTCGAGCCACAAAAGGGCGGCGAGAAAGCCTACGCCCTTCTGCACAAGGCGCTGAGCACGTCGGGAAAAGTCGGGGTCGCGAAAGTGGCGATTCAGAAACGGGAATACCTCGCGGCGGTCAAACCGGACGGGCTCTTTCTCATCCTCGAACTGATGCATTTCGCCCAGGAAGTCCTCGAACCTTCCGCGCTCAACAGCGGAGCGAATCGGACGGTGGCGCCGCAGGAGTTGCAAATGGCGACCGCGCTCATCGACGCCATGACGACCGAGTGGGAGCCGGGCAAATACAAAGACCAATATCAAACCGCGCTCATGCAGCTGATCGAAGAGAAGGCGCAAAAACGCGCGCCCGCAGCCAAGCCGGCCGCGCCCCGTGTCCAGCCAAACGTCATTGATATGGTGGCCGTTCTGCAGGAGAGCCTGCAGCGGGCCGGTCTCAAGAAAAAATCCTCGGGCTCGCGCGCGCGTGCGACCTCGTCGACGGCGGCGTTGGTAAAACGCAAAAGACGCTCGGCCGCAGCCTGAGGCGATACCTTGCGTCGTTCTCGTTAGGCGAGGCAGCGTTGCAGCTAACGTTGTTATCAACCTTTGCTCGCGAGAGGTTGTTCCCCGATTCGTCCAACACGGACTCCGCTCTCGCATTCGAGGGTCATAGCTTGCCCGGACCTTCTCGGCGCGGGCCTAAGGCAACTTGTAGATTTCAACCAACGCAATCCCGCTGGTTCCATCTTTCCCGGCGACAATTGCGGTATAGGCACCTGGCAGGAAGCTGCGGTCGATAACTGATTCGTACGGATCCAATGGAGCGAGTCCCGTCGCCTGAATCTCGGCCATCTGAGTGTCTCCCCAATTGTCATTTATCCCGATCAGGACCCCGTTGGCGTCATACAACTCAAGCGTTGGGTCCGATAACGTGTTGCTCAATCCGACCAGGACAAGAGAGGGACCAATCGCTCGCACCAAGGCGTTCGAGGATTCAGTTCCTCCCACGATGAAGCCGCCGATCAGAACATTCGCGTCAGTCCCGACCATTCCTCGCGTACTGAGGTTGGCAACGGTGGCTGGCGAGGCTGGGTCTAAATCGTAAATATCGGCCAGACCAACCCCCGTTTCCCCATTGACGCCGTAAATAACAGCGGTGTAAGCCCCAGGCAAAAGATCAACGACCATCGCAGACTCCATCGAATCCGTGGGAGCGAGTCCCGTAGCATAGATGACAGACGATTGGTCAGCGGTAATCACCCCTCCGACAATCGTGGTCTCCCAATCGTCATTGCTGGCAATCATCGCACCGGTGGAATCGTGTAACTCCAGGAAAGGGTTTCCCAAGACCCCCGCGACGCCCTGCGCTGCAAGGGAAGGGCCAATGGCACGTAGAATCACTTTCTTTGTCCCGGCCGTCCCAGTCACAATAAAGCCGTTGATTCCGACAGATTCCCCGAGACCTACCTGAAGTCGCGTTGAGACATTCACGAGACTGGTGAACGCAGCGCCGACGGTGATGGGAATAGTGGCTGTCACGTTATCGCCTGTCGAGGCAGTCGCAGTGACACGAACGCTATAATCTCCCGCAACCGGGAACGTTTTTTTCGGGTCCTGGGAGTCGGAGAATGTCCCATCGTCAAACGTCCAGCTGTAGCTCGCGATGGATGCGCCTGCGCCCGGTTTGGCCGTGAATCGAGTGCTAAAACCCGGCAGTCCCCCCGTGGGAATCGCAGTAACCGTGACGGAGGGCGGCATGGTGAGCTTTCGATTCAAAAACCAAGGCGCCGTGGAATCGGTTTTAAAAAAAGCAAGTAACTGGTCCGCCACTTTGCCAATCCCGCTTGCCGAAAGATGGGTGAAATCCGAGGGATCAACATCGCTGCAAAGCCAGGTGAATCCGTCAGAGCGCGGAGTTGTGCCGTCAGCCCAAAGGTAAGGTCCCCAAGTAATGTAAGGCGCCACTACCGGGCCGTTGCCTGGGTTAAAGTTAATATTACCCTTGACATCGATCTGGTCGGCAATCGCCCACTGGACAGCGAAACCGCTCTCATAAGCGGAAGGCTCTGGACTGAGCGTCGACGGATCGTTGGTATAAGATCTCGACCGACTCGAAAGATAGACGATTTGCGCGTTAGGATACAGCGCCTTTACTGTCCGGAGGATCGCCTCGATGTCGGCCTGGAGCTTCTGGGCGGCGGCGGGAAAACCTCCATCGGCCGCGGGATACTCCAAACCCTGTTGCATCCATACGACCTCGACTTGGGAGGAGCTGACCCCGGCGGTGCTCAGCCGCTGCGCCAGGGTCGTCCAGGCGCTGTCACTGGGGTTCGACCATGCGGCGGCATCCTTGCCACTTTGAGAGCCATCCACAATTGTCAGATGGGGATTCTTGCTCGGATCGGCGTCCGCCACCGTCTTAAAAGAGTTAGCGCTGTTGGCGAATGCCTGCGTGGTGTCGTAATCCCCAATCGAAATAAAGCCGATCGTGCCGTGCGCATCGTCCACTGTACCGGTCGAACTCAGGGGTCTGATCTGATTGACCGCGATCGCGAAACCAGGATCCGTATGCGAAGCCGGGGCAATGTTGCTTCCGCCCGGATAGAGGCCGCCGGTAAATCCAAGATACAGTGCCCCACCCAAATCCGGGAGAGGAACATTCCCGGTCGCCGTGAGCGAGCAGTCGCCCCGTGCAACCGAGGGCAGAACCACGGCCAGAAGAAAAGACACACTAAGCAAGAGAAACTTGTTTCGAATTCCGAATTGCCAACGCCCCGCCACGGCTGCACCGAAAAATCCTATGACAACCCAAAAAGCATGACCGCGGCTGCGCGCGGACGGGAGATCTCTCATGAAATGAGCTTCCACTCGCCTTGGGGGACGGCAAGTTACGAAGAGCTTTCTTTCACGATCGTAATCTCTTGGTCAGAATCCAACGCCGTAGCCTTACATTCGCCGCGTTTCCCTTCTTGCGGTCCCCGCCGGCGTGCGCGAAACATCTTGGTCGAGGAAGGAAATTAAATCATATTCGGAAGCGAGCGGCGATCGAACCTTCCAGTAATCTTACTTATCAGCCACAAAAACCAACCGTTAACTTAGAGCAGCTCATGCATATCCTTATTGTCGAAGACGAAGAAAAGATCGCCGCTTTTTTGAAGCGCGGTTTGGCGGAAAACGGGTTTGTCGTGGATGTCGCGGAAAATGGAGAGCAAGGACTGGAATACGCCCTCGCCCGCAAAGTGGATCTGATCATTCTCGACGTCGTCCTGCCGAAGCGCGACGGTTGGTCGCTGCTCAGCGAACTGCGGCGCGCGGGCAATCATACCCCGGTTCTCTTTCTCACCGCCCGCGACACTGTGTCGGACCGGGTAAAGGGGTTTGACCTGGGAGCTGATGACTATCTCATCAAGCCCTTTCATTTCTCTGAACTCCTGGCGCGGGTGCGCTCGCTCTTGCGACGCGCGCCCGAACGAAAAGAGGAGACCGTTACCGTAGGAGACTTGGAGATCGATCCCCGCCGCCATAAGGTGACGCGCGCCGGTACCACCCTGAAGCTTACGCCCAAGGAGTTCTCTCTGCTCCTCTATCTGGCCTCTGCCGCCGGCGACATTGTCTCCCGGACGGCGATCGTGGAGCAGGTCTGGGACATCAACTTTGATACCGGCACCAACGTCGTCGACGTCATGATGCGCCGGTTGCGGGCCAAGATGGACGACCCCTTTGAGAAGAAGATGATCCAGACCATTCGTGGCGTCGGGTATGTCCTCAAAGCCGGCTGAGTCGCCTCCGGTGGCTGGACCGGCGGCAACGCCCCGCACGTTGTCCATCACGTTCCGGCTGGTCCTTCTCTTCACGATCGCAGCGGCGGGATTGGTTCTCTTCGCGATGGCGGCTTCCTATTCGATTGTGATTCAACACGTGGATCACGATAACGATCGTTATCTCACCGATAAGCTGGCCGCGCTCCAAGCCGACATGGCGGAAGATTCCGGCCCGGAATCTTTGAACCGGGAACTGAATACCATCCGCGTCGCCGACAAGGTTTACGCGGTCCGGGTGCTTGATTCCGCTGGCCGAGTGGTGGCGGAGAGTCCCAAGATGCAACGAGCCCTGCCGATCGAAATCTTTCCCAAGGAACTCTCGCTTCCCGGTCAACGCCCCGCGACCGAGATCTATCACGCGCGCAACCGCAAGACTTTCGCACTCGTCACCGCGGTGGCTGATCTGGGAGGCCAGCGCCTGACTATGCAACTCGCGCAGGAAAGGACTCACGACGAGTGGTTCGCCACTCGTTATGCCGTGCTCCTCGGGGCCATGCTTGCTTCCGTCGTCATTACGTGCGCGGGGGTGGCCGTGCTCGTTACCCGCCGCAGTTTGCGTCCGCTCAAAGATCTGGCGCAGTCGATCGAACGCATTGGCGCGACGCATCTCGACGAACGCGTGCCGATGGGCGGCTGGCCGGACGAACTCCAGCCCCTCGCGACCGGTTTCAACAAGATGCTGGTCCGCCTCGAAGGATCGTTCACGCGCCTCTCGCAGTTTTCCGCCGATCTCGCGCACGAGCTTCGCACGCCCCTCGCCATCCTGCTGGGCGAAGCGGAAGGTGCCCTGACGAAGCCGCGCAGTCCCGAACAGTATCGCGAAGTGATTGAGTCCAGCCTGGAAGAAATGCAGCGGCTCTCCGCCATGATCGACAACCTGCTTTTCCTCGCGCGGGCCGAGACCACCGGCTTACTCGACCGGAATTCATTTGATGGCCGCACGGCAATTGAAAAAATCCGTGAATTCTATGAAGCGCTGGCGCAAGAACAGGGCGTCGAGTTGTGCAGCGAGGGCGAAGCTCAGGTGTATGCCGAGCCGGGGTTATTTCGGCGCGCCTTGATCAATTTGATCACCAATGCACTGCGCTTCACGCCGGCGGGCGGACGCGTCACCGTCTCACTGCAACATCGTAATGGCGCAAGTGAAGTCGCGGTCGCCGACACCGGTTGCGGCATTCCTTCGCAACATGTGCCGAACGTGTTCGATCGATTCTTCCGCGGCGACGCTCCGCGCAGCAACCAGGGCACCGGGCTCGGCCTGTCGATTGTGAAATCGATCATGCAGATCCACGATGGCAGCGTC
>JBDTCM010000066.1:0-6735 GCA_039923575.1 Chthoniobacterales bacterium | reverse complement strand
CCGAGTTTCTTAAGAACGTTCTGCATAGTGATGATAGGGCGGGCCGGGCGGGGCCGACGATCCCAGCTACAATTTCATCCGCTGGCATTGCGCGCGGATGAGATCGATCGCTTCGTCGACCACTTCTTTGGTGATGTCGAGCGCGGGCCGGAAGCGAATCGCTTTCTCGCCCGATTTCAAAGCGAGGACGCCGCCTTCGAAGAGGCCTTTCCAGAACCGATCGCGTGCCGCCGGGTCGGGCAGATCGAAGGCAAGGAACAGGCCGCGCCCGCGCACCGCACTGATCCCGGGCTCCTCTTTCTGCAAATCGAGAAGCCGATTAAGGAAGTGTTCGCCGACGATGCGCGCGTTCTCGACCAGGTTTTCCTCCTCGATGATCTGGAGAAAATGGGTGGAGCGCACCATGTCGGTAAAATTGCCGCCCCAGGTGGAGTTGATCCGGCTCGGGAGACGGAAACAATTGTCCTTCACTTCGTCGAGGCGCGGCCCGGCCATCACGCCGCAGACCTGCGCTTTTTTGCCGAAAGCCATCAGGTCGGGCACGACCCCAAAGTGTTCGCAGCACCAGTTGCGCCCGGTGGCGCACATCCCGCATTGCACTTCGTCGAAAATGAGGAGCATCTTATTCTCGTCGCAGATGCGGCGCAAAGTTTGCAGCCATTCCCCCCGGAAATGATTGTCGCCGCCCTCCCCCTGGATCGGTTCGATGATGATCGCGGCGATGTCGATACCGCGGTCCTTCACGAACTGCATGATCTCGGCTTCCGATTTCTTTTCCCGCGCGATGACGTCGGCATAGCGCGCCTCTTTCTCGCCTAACGAGAAGTCGATGAAGGGCACGGAGACGCGCGGCCAGTCGAACTTGGCGAACAAGTCCGTCTTGACCGGATCGGTATTCGTCAGGCTCATGGTGTAGCCGCTGCGGCCGTGAAAAGCGTGGCGGAAATGCAAAATCTCGGTCCCGCGTTCGCCGCGGCCGGCCGCCATGTTTTTGCGCACCTTCCAATCCATCGCGGCCTTGAGCGTGTTCTCGACCGCGAGCGCGCCGCCCTCGATAAAGAGCATGCGCTCGAGCGGCGGCATCCCGACCACCCGCCAGAGAGTCTCGACGAAGCGCCCATAGCCTGCCGAGTAAACATCGGAGTTGGCGATCTTGATCTCAGCCGCGCGGTAAAGATCTTCCATCACCTCGGGCTTGCTGAAATGGGGGTGATTAAAACCAACCGGATTCGAGCCGAAGAAGCCGTAGAGATCGATTAACTGTCGCTCCCCCGCTGCATCGTAAAGATGGGAGCCTTTGCTTTTTTCGAGGTCGATGACGATGCCGAAGCCGTCGAGCAAAACGTGCGCGCCAATCTGCCCGAGCACGGGCGATTTCGGTTCGGTTTTGGATTTTCCGCTCGCACTGATGCGACCGCCGGAAGGAGTGCGGGTCGCTTCGGTGAGCATGGGTGGCATACTCATCCGCTGAGGGTAGTCGGGCGGGAGATGTTGGTCAACCGGAGTGGGTTTTGGCCGCGGGATGGAAGTCAGGCATCTTGCCTGACTCGGCAGACAGGCTTCCAGCCTGTCCGGGGGGAGAGGTCGTCCGTGGAAACCCGCATTTTCTTGGAAAGATGCTGCCCTTGCGCAGAAAGAGCCGACCGGCTGGAAGCCCGTCGGCCGAGTCAGGCAGGATGCCTGACTTCCAACGCTGCGCGGGACCAGCTGCCTAACGACTAGGGGTTGCCGACAATCCCTTTGCGCAGGTCCGCGTGTTTCCCCGCAAGCAGCTCCTGGGTGAGATCGTAGCCGGCGCGGTCGGCATTCTCTGACGTGCCGGCAAAATGGTGGTCGATCCGCATCTTGGCCGAACGACAGAAATAGGTCGCGACCGACAAGACTTCATCGACCGGCTGGCCGCTCTCGATTTTGTGCTGAGCAAAAGCGCAGGTCGCGCTCATGGCGAAAAGTTCGGTCGCGATGCCAACAAACCGTGCGAGCAACAACTGCTCACGATCGAGCTTCGGACCGAAACGGGTCATGGCATGAAAGAGACCGCGCGCCAGCCGCTTGCTCGCGCCGGCGGCGTAACGCACGTGCGGCCGCAAATCGGCGTGCAACTTGTCGAGGTCGCCCGCGCTCCCGCCCATCCACTGTTTTGGATACCAGCTCGCGTAGAACTTGCCTGACTTGAAAACCGCCTTGGCGCGTTCCGAGGTCGGCAACTGAGTGTTGAAAATCGCGCCGCCCACTTTGAGATGCGGGTCGAGCGCTTCGCGCGCAATGAAGAGGCGCATGATTTCGCTCGAGCCTTCAAAGATCATGTTGATGCGGCAATCGCGCAGGAACCGCTCCACCGGAATAGCTTCCTCGCCGCGGCCCTTGAGGGATTCTGCGGTCTCGTAGCCGCGCCCGCCGCGCACCTGCATCGCTTCATCGGCGATCCGCCAGGTCGCTTCCGTCGCCCACATTTTGCACATGGCGGTCTCGATCCGCAGATCGCCGGCTTTGCGATCGACCATCGCGCTGGTCAGGAAAGTGATCGCTTCCATCGCGAAAACATTCCCCGCCATTTCCGCGATCTTGCCCGCGATCGCGTAATGCTGGCCGATGGGCGCGCCCCATTGCACACGTTCGCCCGCCCATTTGCGGCAGATCTCGAGCAGCTTCTTCGACAAGCCGACGCAGGCCGCCGGAATCGTGAGGCGCCCGGTGTTCAGAGTCGTTAGGGCAACTTTCAAGCCCTGCCCCTCTTTCGCGATCATGTTTTCGCGCGGGACACGGACATTGGTGAACTTCACGATCCCGTTGTAAAGCGCGCGCAGCCCCATGAAGTGGCAGCGATAAGTGATCTCGAGCCCGGGCGTATCCACATCGACGATGAAGGCGGTGATTTGCTTGCGCTCCTTGCCCTTAACCATTTTCGGCGGCGTCTTCGCCATGACCACGAGCACACCGGCCTTGATCAGGTTGGTGCACCAAAGTTTTTCGCCGTTCATGATGAACGCGGTACCGTCGTCGGTCGGGTCGGCGCGCAGGCTCATGTTGGCCGGATCAGACCCGGCGTCCGTTTCCGTCAGCGCGAAAGCGGATATCTCTTTCCGCGCCACGCGCGGCAGATACTTCTTCTTTTGTTCTTCGGTGCCGAAGATGAGGAGCGGTTGGGGCACACCGATCGATTGGTGGGCGGAGACGAGCGCGGTCAGGTTCGCGTCCCAGCTGCCGAGCAGCATGGCGGCGCGGCCGTAGTTCAACTGCGACAAACCGAGGCCGCCGTATTCGGTCGGGATTTTGACCCCGAAGGCACCCATCACGAAGAGGTCGTCGATGATCTTCTGCGGAATCTCGCCGGTGCGATCGATCTCGTCGGCATCCACATTGGCCGCGAGATATTCAGCCAGTTCCTTCAGAAACGGATCGCCCTTGGCGCGATCCTCCGCGCTCTGCGCCGGATAGGGAAAAATGCGATCGAAATCGTAGCGACCGATGAAAAGGTTGCTCGCGAAACTGCCGCGTTCATCGAGCGGATCGCGCGAGCTTTCGGCGAGATCGAGCGCGGCGGCTTTGCCGGCCGACATCTTGGAAGTGTCGATGACGGATTGCGTCTCCGCCTTGGCGGATTTCGCGCTGGTTTCATCGGTCCCGCGGCCGCGGGATTTATCAGGCGCTTCGAGCGGTGTCTTCATAAAATCTAGTGCTTTTTTCAGCGTGCTGCCGGAGCAGGTCGCAGGGCTCGAATTTTCCGCCGAGCTTTTCGCCCAGGCTAACCAAGGCCGCGGCGCCGAAGTGATCGGCGAAGCGCAACGGTCCGCCGCGCAACGGGGCGAAACCAGTGCCGAGGATCATGCCGTAATCGGCGTCCTCCGGCGTGGCGACCACCTTTTCCTCCAGGCAACGCGCGGCTTCGTTGACCATCAGGTAAACGAGGCGCAAGGCGAGGTCCGCGGCGGTCACCTTCGGTGGATTCGAGGCATCGCGCCATTGCGCGATGGCTTCGTTAGGCAACTGCTCTTTGCCTTCGTATTTGTAAAAACCACTCCCGGTCTTGCGGCCGAGCATCTTCGCCTCCTGCATCTTTTGCAGAATGGCAGGCGTGCGACCGCGCCCGCCTAACGACTTCTCGAGCGTGGCCGCAATGTCGACCGTGATATCGACGCCGACTTCGTCGATCAGGCGGAGCGGCCCCATCGGCATCCCCCACTCCACCAGGGCAGCATCGATCTGGGGCGGATCGATGCCTTGCTCGAAAAGTTCCGCCGCCTCGAGGAGGTAGGGAAAAAGCACGCGATTGACCAGAAACCCAGGGCTGTCCCTCACGACGACCGGGACCTTGCCGATCTGGCGGGCGAAGAAGAGGGCGCGCTCCTTCGTTTCGTCGGAGGTCTGTTTCCCGATCACGACCTCGATCAATTTCATCCGGCTGACCGGATTGAAAAAATGCAGGCCGATGACCCGCTGCGGATGTTTCGTCTGGGCGGCGAGGTCGGTGATGGAGAGCGCGGAGGTGTTGGTCGCGAGAATGTCGGTGTCGTCGATTTTGGAATCGAGGTCGTGGAAAATCTGCCGTTTGATCTCGAGTTTTTCCGAGGCGGCTTCGAGCACGATCTGGACTTCACGCATCGGGCCGGGATTAGAGGAAGCGACGATGCGGGCGCGTCCTTCCTTCGCCTTTTCCTCGCTCATGAGGCCACGCTTGACCGCTTCGCCGTAGGTTTTCTCGATGTTAGCGAGGGCGCGGTCGAGCAGCTCAACGCTGACATCGCGCAGAATGACCGCGATGCCGCGGGAGCTAAGCCATTGCGCGATCCCCGAGCCCATGACACCGGCGCCAACGACTGCCGCGTGCACGACTTTTTCGCCGGGCGCTTTGCCTGGGCTTTTGCGGTAGCGGTCGGCGAGAAAAAAATTGCGAATCAGGTTACGGGTCGATTCGATTTCGCCAAGCTCGACGATGGCGTCGAGTTCGCGCGCGAGCGATTCGTCGACCGAACTCGTTAGCGCTCGATTAATGATCTCGGCGGCGCGGGCCGGCGCGGGATTGTGGCTGCGGGGCGCTGCGAGTGATCCTGGACGAGCGGAAGCTCGTCCCTCCGGAGGGACTCGCTTCGGCGAGTCCAGTTTTTTGCGCGCGGCCTCGAGCAACTTTTCCTGCGGCACCACTTCATCGACGAGGCCGAGCTTTAAAGCTTCCGGCGCCGGATAGAGTTTGCCTTTCAAAATCACTTCGGCCGCCTTCTCCGGTCCGATCAAACGCGGCAACCGCGTGGCCCCGCCCCAGGCCGGCACGAGACCGAGAGTGGTTTCCGGCAGACCAATCCGTGTGGCCGGCGCATCGGAGGCGACGCGGTAATCACAAGCGAGCGTGATCTCATAACCGCCGCCG
The DNA here is from genome assembly GCA_039923575.1 of Chthoniobacterales bacterium. Lineage (GTDB taxonomy): Bacteria > Verrucomicrobiota > Verrucomicrobiia > Chthoniobacterales > UBA10450 > Palsa-1392. The sequence goes on along the minus strand of JBDTCM010000066.1, from coordinate 1,370 downwards.
GCACAGGCCCCGTGGATCGCCGCCACGGTCGGAATCTTGAGCGCGGCCAGCCGGTTAAAAGTTCGCTGACCCTCCGCGATGAAGGCGCGCATCTCACCGGTCTGCGCCTGGCGGAGCAGCGTTTGTAAATCCGCGCCGGCGATGAAGATCGACTTTTTCGCCGAGGTCACGATGACGCCTTTGAGCGCTTTTTCTTTCTCGATGAAGTCGAGCTGCCCGCTCAAATCCCGCATCGCGGCGGTGTCGAAAATGTTCGCGCCCGAATCCGGACGATCGAAAGTCAGGGTGCAGACACCGTCGCCGTCGATTTCGCGCCGGATGAGCGGCGCGGCAGAAGAAGAAGTCATCGACTTAAGTTTGGCTGGTTTCGGGGAAAATCCAAGCGCCGGTGGGGCGAGCCTGCGGGAAGACGTCCTTTGCGCAGCGGCACGCCAGCCCCTGGCTCGACGGAGTCTCGCCCTACCAACCACCGTGCGCGGGCCGGCGATTGCGCTGATTGCGGGGCGGTGTTACAACCTCGTGACCTCGGTCGGGGAGCAATTCGCGCAGCATATGGTCGGCAGGATTCTATTACCCGAAATCCAAAGCATGATCGCGACGCGGGAATTCACCGCGTTACGCGAACTCTTTTCCGAGATGCCGCCGGCGGACGTGGCCGAGATCATTCTCGATCTGCCGGAAGACGAGCAGGTCATCATCTTCCGCATTCTGCCGCACGTGCTGGCGGCGGATGTTTTCGAGTATCTCGACGTGGATGTGGCAGCGCAACAGCAACTGCTCCGCGGCATGGCACACGAACAGGTCGTCTCGATCCTGAACGAGATGTCGCCGGACGATCGCACGGCACTGCTCGAGGAACTCCCGAGCGCCGCCGCGCGGCAGTTGATTCGCCTCCTCACCCCGGAGGAACGCCGCATCGCGCAGGCGTTGCTTGGTTATCCGGAAGGCAGCGTCGGTCGCTTGATGACGCCCGACCTGATCTCGGTCGATGCCGGCTGGACGGTGCGCGAGGTGCTCGATTACGTCCGCGAAAACGGCCAGGACTCCGAGACCTTGAACGTGATCTACGTGGTCGATGACCGCGGTAAACTGGTCGACGACATCCGGATTCGCGAGTTCCTCCTCAAGCCGCTCGATACCAGGGTGAGCGATTTCATGGACAAAAGTTTTACCGCGCTCAATGTCACCGATTCGCAGGAGGAAGCGGTCAACGTTTTCCGCAAATACGATCGCGCGGCGTTGCCTGTGGTCGATTCCGCGGGCGTGCTCGTCGGGATCGTGACAGTGGACGACATGCTCGACGTCGCGGCCGAGGAAGCGACCGAGGACATCCAGAAATTCGGCGGCATGGAGGCCCTCGACGAGCCCTA
>JBDTCM010000065.1:0-3872 GCA_039923575.1 Chthoniobacterales bacterium | reverse complement strand
AGATTCAGGCTACCGGCATTCCGCCCACAAACGACGCCGAGGCCGCGATCCTGGTGACGCTCTCGGCTGGCGCCTACACCGTGATCGAACGCGGGAAGGCCGACACGACCGGCGTGGGCCTGGTGGAAGTCTACGACCTGAGCCCCGGCTTCGGGCCGGAGCTGGCCAACATCAGCACGCGCGGATTCGTCGACACGGGCGACAACGTCATGATCGCCGGCCTCATCGTCGCGAGCAGCACGGGCGGAAGCGGCCAGGTGATTGTGCGCGCGCTCGGGCCCTCGTTAAGCAGCGCCGGCGTGACGAACCCACTGCTCGATCCAACCCTGGAACTTCATAACAGCAATGGCGCGCTCATCGCCGCCAACGACAATTGGAAGAGCGATCAGCAAGGCGCGATTGAGGCGACCGGCATCCCGCCCACCAACGACGCCGAAGCTGCGATCGTCACCACCCTTGCGTCCGGTCTCTACACCGCGATCGAAAGCGGCGTGGGCGGCACCACCGGCGTCGGGCTGGTCGAGGTTTACAATTTGCATTGAACAAGTTGGCGCCCGGCGCCTCCGAAGCGCGCGAGCGTCGTAGTGCTGTCGTAGTCCCAGACGCGATCGCAATCGCCGGATGTCGGCATGTCCGAAATTGTCGGAAACCGATCTCTTGTGCGCGGATGACCGCGGGGTAAGATTCCGAAGATTGAAAACGAACTCCCGCTGCCTGCCGGTTGCTCTCATCTTCGGGGCGGCAATTTTCTTTTGCCTAACGATTAACGCAGCGCTCGGACCCGGCCTCGCGCTGCCCGCGCCCGATCGCAGCCAGTGGCCCGCGGCTTTGCAGAGCGTTCCGCTCGAGCGGCTCTCCTCCGGCGCGCTCAGCCTGCTCGATAGTGGCGGCGATCTCGTTAGGCTGACGGCGCCGCCGGCCGGAACTTCGCAAGCCGAAGCGGCGGTCGCGCTCGATCTGCGCGTCGCCCCCAATCTGCGCCTCGGCGATGATCCCGCGCCGCTCCCGCCCAACATGCGCGCCCAGGCCGAGCCTCACATCGCGCGGTCCCAGGTCGATCCCGATTTTCTGGCGGCGGTTTTCCAGGAAGGACGCTTCACCGATGGCGGCGCGGTCGATTGCGGTTACTCCATCACTCACGACGGCGGCCTCAGTTGGACGCGCGCGCTCATTCCCAACCTCACGATGACCACCGGCGGCCCGTATTTCCGCGCCACGGACCCGGTCGCCGGGATCGATCTGGATGGGAGAGTTTTCCTTTGCACGGAGGGCGCGACGGACGTGAATTTTGTCCACGGCATCGTTCTTGTCAGCCGATCCACCGATGGCGGCGCGAGCTTCGCTGCCCCATCGATCGTTTTCAAACCAGCGAGCAACTCGGACTTTCCGGATAAAGACTGGATGGCGGTCAACACTTTTGCCGGCACCGCGAGCATGGGCCGGATTCTGGTCACGTGGACCGAGTTCGGCACGACCAGCGCGTCGCCGATCATGCGCGCCTACAGCGACGATCACGGCGTGACCTGGAGCAGTGCGGCGCTCATTCACGCCGCCACCAGCAACGCGCAAGGTTCGCAGCCGATCTTCCTGCGCGACGGGCGAGTCGCGATTATCTATTGGAATTTCGCGGGCACGGGCGGCACGGAAGAAATCGACCTCGTGGTATCGAACGACGGCGGCGTTACTTTCGGCGCACCGACGCGCGTGACAGGGGTAACCGAGTATGTGCCCCCCAGCATTCGCAGCGGCTCCTTCCTCCCTTCGGCCACGACGGATCGCACGACCGGCGCGATCTACGTCGTCTACCAGGCGCTGAGTTCTGGCCAGCCCCGCGTCCTCTTCACCAAATCGACTGACACCGGGGCGACGTGGTCGGCGCCCATCGCGATCACCGATAATCCAAATACCGGCGTCCTTAACCCGGCGATCTCGGCCTCGCCCGATGGGCAACGACTGACTGTCTCCTTTTACGATCAACGCGACAGCGGCGCCTCGACCACCCTCTGCAATCTCTACCTCGCGCAATCCTTCGATGGCGGCGCGACCTGGCAACCGAACCTTCGCCTAACGAGTGAGACGACGGATGCCGCCCTCGCCCCGCTCACCGCACAGGGTTACATGCTGGGCGATTATCTGGGGATCGCCGAATCGACCAGCCCGGACGTGCCGGCCGTGCCAGTCTGGGTCGATACGCGCACGGGAAATCCCGATCCCTTCATCAGCCGCGTCGGGATCGCACCGGATGTCGATTTCACCAGTTTCCAGGCCTCACGCCTTTCCCTCGCGCAGATTGACGATCCGCAGGTCGGCGGCCCGAACAGCGACGCCGACGGCGACGGCGTCACCAATCTTTCGGAATTTCTTTCGGGCACCGACCCTAACGATCCCGCCTCGGTCGTGCACACCTCGCGGCAGTTGAACATTTCGACGCGCGAGACGGTCGGGACGGGGGACGATGTGCTCATCGGCGGATTCATCGTCAGCGGCACGACGCCCAAAAAAGTGATTCTGCGCGGGCTCGGACCCTCTCTCTCCGGCTCCGGCCTGACGGGGCTTTTGCAGGATCCAACCCTCGAGCTGCACGATGCTTCGGGTGCGACCATTTTTACGAACGATAACTGGCGTGAAACTCAGGAAGCCGAGATCATGGCCACCGGAATCCCGCCTAACGACGATCGCGAATCGGCCATTGTCGCCACCCTCGACCCCGGCGCTTACACCGCCATCATCCAGGGCAAGAACGGCGCCACCGGCACCGCCCTGGTGGAAGTCTACGATCTCGACCCCGCCCCCGCTTCGCGCTTGAGCAACATCAGCACGCGCGGCCTCGTCGGCACCCAGACCAACGTCCTGATCGGCGGCTTGATCGTTTCCTCCGAGGAATCGGCGCAGGCCAATGTCGTCGTGCGCGCGCTTGGGCCTTCGTTAGGCAGCATGAACGTGGCCGGTGCGCTGCAGGATCCGACCCTGGAATTGCACGACAGCAATGGCGCGCTCATCGCATCGAACGACAACTGGCGCGAGACCCAGGAAGGCATCATCAGCTCGGTTGGTCTCGCGCCGAGCGACGACCGCGAAGCAGCTATTTTCGCGATCCTGCCCGCCGGCCCCTACACCGCCGTCGTCCAGGGCGTGAACGCGACCACCGGCGTCGGTCTGGTGGAGGCCTACAACATTCCGTAGAACCCGCGCACCACCTGCCGTGCGCAGTGTTTCTGGTTCCGGGGAGCACAGGCCGCTGGCCTGTTCGCGGATGGCCGGCCCGGCCATTCGCTCTTCGCGGAACGCGAACCGTGTGGAGCTAGCCAGGCGCGGGCCGTGGTCGCAAGCGCTAGGTCGATCTTCGCTGACGCGAAAGTTGCCGGCCGGGCCAACCGGCAACGAACAGGCCAGCGGCCTGTGCTCCCCGGAGCATCCCGCACGCGCCTTGATTTGACACGGCGGCTCGTTCGCCCGATGCAGCGCGGGACGCGCTATGGGTTACATGAGGATCAGTTTGTTTTCGTTAGGCGCATGATCGACCAGGCCTTTGTTCTCGGGGCCGGGCTCGGTTTGCGGCTTCGCCCGCTGACCGAAGACCTCCCGAAACCGCTCGTCCCGATTTTTCAAAAACCGCTTATCAGCTTCGCGCTCGATCACCTCGCCGCCGCCGGGGTGAAATCGTATGTCATCAACACGCACCACCTGCCGGAGCAATTTGAAACGCTCCTCGCGGACGGTTGTTACCGCCAACTTCCCGTTCGGCTGGTGCACGAGCCGGTGCTGCTCGAGACCGGCGGCGGGATCAAGAACGCGCAGCCGGATCTCGGGACGAAACCGTTTCTCGTCTACAGCGGCGATGTCCTGACCGATCTCGCGCTCGAGCCCTTGAT
>JBDTCM010000064.1:0-7946 GCA_039923575.1 Chthoniobacterales bacterium | reverse complement strand
AGTGGTGGGTCGCGAAGTGGAACGACCGCGGCATTCAGTTTTACGAACGGCTCGGCGCACGCATCGATCCCGACTGGCATGAGTTTCAATTGTCCCAGGAAGCGATTGAGAAACTGGCTGTGTCCTGACGGCCGGGGCAATCGTCCTTACTGCCCGAGTACCCAGGCGAAGATCAGAGGCGCGCAGATTGTGGCATCACTTTCGACCACGAACTTCGGAGTCGAGGGCGCGAGCTTGCCCCAGGTGATTTTCTCGTTCGGCACAGCGCCGGAGTATCTGCCGTAGCTCGTCGTCGAATCGCTGATTTGGCAGAAATATCCCCACAGCGGCACCCCGGTGCGCGCGAGATCCTGGTGCAGCATTGGGACGACGCAGATCGGGAAATCGCCGGCAATGCCGCCGCCGATTTGGAAGAACCCGATTGAGCCCTCCCGGTTGCGCAGCCGCTTCGAGTTTTTCGTGTAGTAGTCCGCGAGCCAGGTCATGCATTCGATGCCGGTGCGTACGGTGTGCACGTTCTTCACGTCACCGCGGATCACCGCCGCCGCATACATGTTCCCGAGCGTCGCGTCCTCCCAGCCGGGCACGACGATCGGTAGATTCTTTTCGCAGGCCGCCACCATCCAGGAATTTTTCGGGTCGATCTGGTAGCTCTTCTTCAGCTTACCGCTGCGAAGAATCTTGTAGATGAACTCATGCGGGAAATAATGCTCTCCGGCGCGGTCGGCTGCGATCCACTCTTCGAGCACCGCCTTCTCGATCCGCCTCATCGCCTCCATCTCCGGGATGCACGTGTCGGTTACGCGATTCATGTGGCGGGCAAGCAGTTCCTCCTCGTCCCGGGGCGTGAGCTCGCGGTAATGCGGGACTCGCTCGTAGTGGTCGTGCGCGACAAGATTGAAAATATCCTCTTCGAGGTTCGCCCCAGTGGAGACGATCAGGTGCACCTTGTCGCGGCGAATCATCTCCGCCAACGAGATGCCGAGTTCGGCGGTCGACATCGCGCCCGCCAGCGTCATCAACATCTTGCCGCCGGCGGCGAGGTGTTCCTCATATCCCCTGGCTGCGTCGAGCAACGCGGCGGCGTTAAAGTGGCGATAATTTTGCGCGATGAATTTCGAGACCGGACCTTTTTTTGCGGCGAGCGCGACGTTGGTCGCTTCGGGGCTTTTTGAGCGTTGTTTGGCTTTCATTGCTTGGGCAGCTTTGGTCAGGCGGGATAGAGCCAGCGCATGTAATCGGCGACCCCGGCTTCCAGCGGGAATTGCGGCTCGTAGCCGAGCGCTTTGCGCACGTTGGTCAGATCGGCTTCGGTGTGATTCTGGTAATGAGCGTGCGGGTTGTCGAAGTATTCGGGCTCGAAATTCGTGCCTAACGACTTGTTCAGGATCTCGATCAACTCGTTGAAAGAGCGCGCCTGGCCCGAGCCGAGATTGTAGATCCCGCTTTTTTTCGCCTCGAGCGCGCGCAGCGTCCCCTGCACGATGTCTTTCACGTAAACGAAATCGCGCTTCTGCTCGCCGTGCTTGAAAATGCGCGGGCGCTTCCCTTCTTTCATCTGCCGCGAGAGATGCAGGATCATGCTCGCCGGCACGCCCTTGTGCGCTTCGCGTGGACCGTAAACGTTGAAATAGCGCAGGCCGACAATTTTCCATTCCGGATCATCCGCGGCGGTGCGGCGCGCGAGGTTGTCCATGATCACCTTGGAAAAAGCGTAAACATTGGCCGGCGCGGCCTCGTGCTTTTCGAGATTCACGCCGCTGGCCGCGCCATAGGTCGCGGCCGAGGAAGCGTAAACGATGCGGGTCCGATTCGGTTGCGCGAAACGGAGCAGGCGCCGGAAACTCTCGACGTTGTCGTGCACCTGCGGGAATTGGTCGTGCACCGTCGTGTCCGTGATCGAGGCGAGATGAAAAATGCCGTCGAATTTTCCGGCACCGAATTGTGCGTCCCAATCGAGCGCAGCCAGATCCGCCGCCACGAAGTCGCCGCGGTAACCGCGCAGATTCTTGAAATCGCCGGAACGAAAATCGTCGATCACGGTCAGGCGGGCGTCGGGATATTTTTCCTGCAAGGCCAGGACCAGGTTCGAGGCGATGAAGCCGGCGCCGCCGGTGACGAGGAAATTGAGGTTTTTGGAGTGCACAGCGTGGAGTTTCGGGGAGCCTGACAAATAAATCTTGAGCGCGGAAGCGCAAGCGGCTACTTCAACGGCAGTTCTTTGCGAGTTTAACCCCGAAAGCGTTCGGGGTTGATCAGTGGAACGGCGCGAGAAATCCCGTGTGAACCGGGAGCAGTTGCGCTGCTGTAACTGGATACGACTTCCCATGAGCCAATCTTCGATCCCGCAAACGCGGGACGGAGGTGAAGGCGGGAAGAAGGTGCGCTCCGAAAGTTTTCGGAGCCGAAAGCCAGGAGCCAGAATATTTGCCCGCTCCACCTCATTCGTGCCGCTGTAGCCGGGATCGGTGATCCCGGCGGCCGGAGTCACCGACTCCGGCTACAACAGAGATCGGCACGACAAAACTTCTTCGCAAAAAGAAGAATGAGAGTCGTGGACAAAGCCGCTAAGCAAGTGACGAGTCCGCCTCTCAATCAATGGAGGTAACTTGTCATGAGAGGATTTTGGAAGTCAGGCGCGGGGTCGCCGCGGATTCCGGGGAGCACGGGTTGCCAACCCGTTCCCGTCTTGCTGCCAGCAAGATGGGTTTGCGCGCAGCGCAACCGATCGGTTCACCGAGAAGCTGGCGTTTTTTCACAGGGTGCGGCGTTTTCAAAGTTCGCCGGTGCAGACTGCACCGGCCAACGGGCTGGCAGCCCGTGCCCCCCGGATTTCTGGCGTGTCGCTTTCCTGATACTAATACTTTCGTTAGGCGCGGCGCACGCTCAGGACGCGGTCAGCCCGCCGGCGACGAGCGAACTCGTTATCAGTGCGACGCGCCTTCCGACCCCGGAAGAAGAGACGCCGGCGAGCGTGAGTGTGATCACGTCCGAAGACTTCGAAGACAAGCAGATCCAACGCGTGGCCGATGCGTTGCGCGAGGTGCCGGGACTTTCGGTCGTGCAAAGCGGGACGGCGGGACAACTCACCTCCGTCTTCACTCGCGGATTGCGGAGCGAACACACCCAGGTGCTGATCGACGGCGTCCCGATCAATCAGGGTCTGGCCGGTCTTTTCAATTTTGCCGACCTGACGATCGACAACATCGACCGCATCGAGATCGTGCGCGGTCCGCAAAGCACGGTTTACGGCCCGCGCGCTCTGGCGGGCGTGATCCAGCTTTTTACTAAAGTGGGAACCGAAACCCCGGAAACCAGCGTGAGCTTCGAGGGGGGGAGCTACGGCACCTTGCACGAATCACTCGCCACCTCTGGCAAAGTTGGACAAGTTGATTACTCGTTAGGCGCGAGCCGGCTCGACACCGACAACGCCCGCCCGAATAATCAGTACCGGCTCTCGAGTTTTGTCGGCAACGTTGGCTGGTCGCCGAGTGATGAACTGCGCATCAGCAGTCTCTTCACCTATTCGCTCGCGGACACGGGGAACCCGAACACGATTTTCGATCCCAAGCCGTTTGATAATTTCCTGACCGAGCGCTGGCTGATCGCGCCGCATCTCGACTGGAAACCGTCCGAGGACTGGGAGCACAAACTCATCGTCGCCTACGACGAGGAGCGGCAGGTGAACGATCCTAATGAAGACGGCTTCGTCGGTCCGACCCGCGCGCTCTTTCGTCGCCTGACGATTGATTATCAAAACGATTTTCGGGCGGCGAAATGGTTGACCTTCACTTCCGGGCTCTTCTACAGCCAGGTCGATGCCGGCCAGGAACGGCCCTTTGTTTCGCAGCTCTTCGGGCCGCAGCCGACCTTCATCAGCGATTTTACCGAGGAGCGCGCGGTCTTTTTTGAAGCGAGCGCGCGGCCGCTGACCGGACTGAACCTGGTCGCGGGCGGGCGCTACGATCACTTCAACCAGTTTGGCGGCATCTGGACGTATCGGTTTGCCGGCAGCTACAAGATCGCGCCGACCGACACGATCGTGCACGCCAGCGTCGCCACCGGATTCAGTCCGCCGAGCAGCCAGGACAAGATCTTCGGGAACAACTTCGGGCTCGAGCCGGAGAAGGATCTGGGTTGGGAAATCGGGGTGGAGCAGCGTCTCTGGAACGGACGGGGGAAAATTGCGGCCACCTATTTTCATAACGACCTATCGAATCTGATCGGCTTTAACGGTTTGTTCGACACACTCAACCTCGGTGCGGCTCTCACCCAGGGCTTGGAAGCAGAAATGGAGATACGGCCGCTGCCCGATCTGATCTTCTCCGCCAGCTACACCTATCTCGATGCGCGGAATACTTCCGCTGCCGACATCACGCAACTGCCCGGCGCGCGCCTGCCGCGCCGTCCGCGCAATGAATTCTACATTTCCGGTTCGTATCTGTGGCGCGGGTTGCGCCTCTCGGCGGAAGCCAAATTTGTTAACGCCCGGGAGGAGTTGAACTTCGGCGGACCGAATTTCGATATCGAAGATTATTCCTTCGTGAATCTCGCGGCGGAATACGCGATCAACTCGCATCTGACGATTTTCGGAAGGGTCGATAACCTGACGAATGAGAGCTACGCAGAGGTTTACGGTTTTCCCGCGCTGGGGCGTGCGGCTTACGGAGGAGTTCGTTTGCATTGGTAACGGGGGAACTCGCGTTATTCAGAGAAGTTGCCTGGCGCGGGCCAGACGCGCAGACTTGGCCACCTGTGATAGATTTCGCTCTTCGTAAGCAGATCATGAAGGAAGAAATCCAATGAACTGGCTCACCGCTTGGCTGCCGGTCCTCTACCTCGTCGCCACGGGCCTGGTGTCTTTCATGTTGGGCGTTTGGGTCACTCGGATCCTGCTTCGGCAACGACAGGAAGTTGCCGTGATGAAGGCTGCATCCGAATTGAGCGTGCAGATCTCGACCATTGCGCAAAGTTTGGCGACAGCTCAGGAGAAAAACACGCGCATTCCAGAACTGGAACGCGAAGTTGCGACATTACGGGGTGAGCAAGCGACGTCCGCCCATCGGATCAGCGGGTTGGAAACGCAACTGATCGAGGAACGCAAGACGGCCTCGGAAAAACTTGCGCTGCTGGATGAGGCCGAGACGCGTCTTTCCGACGCGTTCAAGGCCCTCTCCGCGGACGCGCTGCGCGAAAACAACACGTCCTTCCTGGCACTCGCGAAATCTACCTTGGAAAAAACCCAGGTAAGCGCGGAGGGCGATTTGGAAAAACGGAAAGATGCAATTCAGGCGTTGGTGCAGCCAATGCGCGATTCGCTCAAGAATGTGGATGAAAAGATTAACGAACTGGAGAAGGCGAGGTTAGGTGCCTACAAATCTCTCACGACAGAGGTGGGCAACCTCCAAAAGACCCAGGAATATTTGCGCTCGGAAACGAGTAACCTCGTGCGCGCTTTGCGTTCCCCAGTCGTGCGCGGGCGCTGGGGGGAAATTCAACTTCGCCGCGTCGTCGAACTGGCTGGAATGGTCGCTCATTGCGATTTCCTCGAGCAAACAAGCGTCCAGACGGAAGAAGGACGCATGAGACCCGACATGATAGTAAATCTGCCCGCGGGCAAGACGATCGTGGTGGACGCGAAGGCCTCGCTCAACGCGTACTTGGAGGCGCTGGAAGCAGCCGATGACATTTCGCGCGTCAATCGACTTCAGCAGCACGCGACGCAGGTGCGCGGGCACATTGAAAAACTTTCGCGTAAGGCCTACTGGGAGCAATTCGAGAATACCCCGGATTTTGTCATTCTCTTTTTGCCGGGCGAGATGTTCTTCAGCGCAGCGCTCGAACGCGACCCGATGCTGATCGAATTCGGAGCGGAGAAGAATATTATCCTGGCAACGCCGACGACGTTAATCGCGCTGTTGCGGGCCGTTTTCTACGGTTGGACGCAAGAGAAACTGGCGCAAAACGCGCGAGAGATTAGCCAACTCGGGAGCGAATTATACAAGCGTTTCGCGGATCTCTCGGTGCATTTCGGAAAATTGGGCAAGAGTCTGAACAGTTCCGTGGAAGCGTACAATCGAGCGGTGGGCAGCATTGAAACCCGCGTCTTGGTGACTGCGCGAAAATTCAAGGATCTGGGAGCGAGGCCGTTGGGAATGGAGATTGAGGAGTTGGCTCCAGTGGAACAGCTCGCGCGGGAATTGCAGGCACCCGAGCTATTGGTGGACGGCGACGCCGACTCCGATCATTCGGAGTCGCAGTAAAGCCGGAATCGAATGGCAGGGTAGTTATAGTGCGCCGTCCCCGAGCTTCGCAAAGCGAAACGTTTACAACACTGCCCCCCATTTCGCCTCATCCTTCAGCATGATCTCGCGCAGCAAACGGATCGGCGGCATGCCGTGGCTCAGCATCTCGTTGTGGAATTTCTCGAGCGAAAAATCCTTTCCTTCCTGCGCTTTGTAGTCAGCGCGCAGCTTGAGAATTTCCAGTTTGCCTAACGTGTAGTTGAGGTAGCCCGGATCGAAGGTCCCGCGCATGGCCTCGGACATCGACGGCTTTTCCTCGTAGTAGCAGTTTTCGTGGAAAAATTTCGCTGCGGCCGCGACGGACATTCCCTGGGTGTGCATCTTGATCGAGGCGCACAATCGGCAGAGCCGCAGAAGCGCTTCATCGGCCTGGGCCATGCGATATTTCGCCGCCCGCACCTTGTCGGCGGGGCGAGACTCCGTCGAGCCGGAGGGCGCACTGCCGAAGCCTTCATCGAGCATCATCTGCTCGGTGTAGTGGGCCCAGCCTTCGACAAAAGAATAACTGCCGAAAATTTTCTCGACCTGCGTCGCTGACGAAGCGTTGAGGGCGAGGAACTGCACGTAATGCCCGGGATAGGCCTCGTGAATAGAGATGACATCGGCGGTGTAGTAATTGAACGAAGTCAGCCATTCGTTCTTCTGTTGCTCCGTCCAGTTGTCCTCCACCGGCGTGACGTAGTAGTAGGCCTGGGTCGCTTTTCTCTCGAACGGCCCGGGCGTGTCCATCGAGGCGAAGGTGGTGGCGCGATCAAACTGCGGCGTCGCCTGCACCGTCGCACGCACGTCAGACGGAATCGTGACGAGGTGGTGATCGACCACGTATTGCCGAATCTTGTCGAGGTCCCTGGCTACATCGGCGACGAGCTCACCCGGCTTGGGATGTTCGTTCTGGATGTCCTTGAAAACTTCGATCGGTTTCTTCTTCGGGTCGGTGATTTTGGCCGCGGCGGCGAAAATATCCTGCTCTTCCTTGAGATGTTGCAACCCGATCGTGAGCACTTTATCCGGCGCCAGATCTACCAACTCGCTGCCGGCGAGCATGCGCTGATACTTGACCGAGCCGATGGCAAAGTCCGCCGTCGCTTTGGGTAGCTTCTCTTTCGTTAGCCAGGCGGCGAAATCGCGCAGGGCCGCGACGGCTTTCTTGTTCGCATCCTGGAAAGCGGCCGTGAGCTGCTCGTCTTTCGCGTCTTTCAACGCGGTGGCCAAATCCTTCTCGAGAAAATCGGCCGAGCCGTTCGCAACCTGAATCCCCAGCTCGACGTAGGGCTTCGGCAGGACGGGAGCAAGGTTCGTTTTGGCGGCGGTCATGATGTTGGCCGCCTGGTCCTCGATCGTGACGATGTCGCGCAACCGGTCCTCGAGCGGTTTGAAATCCCGCATGATGTAAATATTGACGTCGAGCGCGCGGGCGTAGGTCATGGGATTCTTGTCATAAATCCCCATGTCCTGGATTTGAAAAAGCTCGCCCGCGATCGCGGCCAGGAGGATGCGCCGATCGATACTGGCGACCTTGCTCAGCTGGTTAGGATCGAGCTTGCCCAATTGATTCTGAAAACGTTGCAACCGCTCCACCTCCGCATCGATCGCGAGCCGGCTGTAGTCGGCGATCTTGCCGTCATATTGATGAAAACCGAG
>JBDTCM010000063.1:0-8763 GCA_039923575.1 Chthoniobacterales bacterium | reverse complement strand
GATTAAAAATACAGCGCTGACCGGAAACAACACGATCGGAAAATGAACGGCTGCCGGATGGATGGCGGGGCACTTGCCCGCGTGGAGTTGATTTGGGTCTGTCTTAGTTGTGCTTTCCATAAGTTTCCTTCTCATGGTTACTCATTTTCGGTTCGCTAAATATCGGGGCGCGGCTTTGCCGGCGATGGCCTGAACGACGATCCTCTTGAAGAACAGCGTGCTGCGCACGTTCATTCCTGGAGGGCAGCCGTTAACTGTCCGCTGGTCACTCTGCTCGATTGTAACCCGGCATATGGTTCCATCGGGTATTTGCGCTCGCGCCAGGCCGCGATTCCACCGGCTAAGGGGCGCACCCTCTCAATTCCGCGCTTCTGCAGCAACCAGGCCGTGCGCGCACTCGTGACTTCGTTGGGGCAGGAACAATAGAGGATGATGTCACGATCACGCGGAATCTCGGAGTGCCGGCGTTCCAGGTCGTGCAGATGAAGATGCAACGCTCCGGCGATCACAAAGGGATCGTTCTTCAAGTCCAATTCAGAACGCAAGTCCACGACCAGCAAAGCCTCGCCTTTCTCTTGCTTGCTCCGCAGTTCGTCCACCGTAATCCGCGCGACCCGCAGGCGCCGCAAGAGTCGCCGCCGCTGGAAATATTTGTAACCTATGTACGCGCCGAGCGCTCCGAGAACCACCGTCAGCCCGCCTTGCCCAAAGCGGCCGAGCGCATTCATAATGTCCACCACCTGGTCGCTGAATAGAAAACCCAGGCCGCCAACGCATGCTGGATAGAGAAAGCACCCCAGACCGTCGAAAAGCAGGAATCGCCGCAGAGGGACGCGAAAAATAGCGGCCAGTGGCGGCATCACCGTGCTCAAACCCGGAATGAACTTGGCTGCAACTACCGCGCCCATCCCGTGATGCAAGAAGATGTCCTGCGTGCTGCGGATGCAGGAGTCCGGCTCCAGCGAAATGCGACAAAGAAATCCAAGAATGCGAGCTCCGCGGATGCGTCCGAGTTGATACCAGATCAAATCCGCCAGCAACGAACCAACTGCCGCTGAGCTGATCGCGACCGCCCAGTTCATTTTCCCGGCTGCGACCAGAGCGCCTGCCGCGAGGAGCACCGGAATCGATGGGATCGGCAGACCTATCTGTTCGATAAATACCCCGGTGAATATGACCAGAGGGCCATGACGAACCAGAAATGCCAGCGCGTCATTCATTGCGCGCTCGCCCGGGCGTTCGCGAGAATTACCCAGACTAGAACGACGCTGAGGAGCGCGAGGCCAACCCGGCCCAGCCCCGCCGCGGCGCCAGCCGCGGCCGTCATCCAGATGCCGGATGCGGTTGTCAATCCCTCGATCTTGCGTTCCGCGCTCTCTTTCAAAATGGCGCCCGCCCCGATAAAGCCAATGCCGGTTGCGAGGCCCTGGATCAGCCGCGACAAATCGCTCATCGACATCATGGCGCGCTCGCCTCGAGAACAAAAAGCGCGCTGCCCATGGCGACCAGCATATGGGTCCGCAAGCCGGCTGATTTTCCGGCTCGCTGGCGCTGAAATTCGACGATCGCACCCACCACAATGGCGCCGACGAGTCGAATGACTACGCGTTGCAACTGGGTCCAATCTGGGATCCCGCCGGTCAACTCTTCGAGAAACGCGTTCATGGTGCATGTTTGTTAAGCCGTCCAACTGTGACCAAAAGTGCGACGGTGTGAAATAACCCTACTTGACGATCACGACGCCTTTCATATCCGGGTGAAAAGTACAACCATAAGGAAAGCTGCCGGCTTTCGTAAACGTATGCCGCCAGGACTGGTCGGACGCGATCGAGCCTGAATCAAAAAATGGAATCGCGGTCGCGGTGTGCGCAGTGATGTCGTCGTTTGTCCATTCGACCGTGTCACCGCTTTTCACTTCGATGGTCGCT
The DNA here is from genome assembly GCA_039923575.1 of Chthoniobacterales bacterium. Taxonomy (GTDB): domain Bacteria; phylum Verrucomicrobiota; class Verrucomicrobiia; order Chthoniobacterales; family UBA10450; genus Palsa-1392. The sequence continues at coordinate 6,835 of JBDTCM010000063.1, read as the reverse complement.
GGGACGAATTTCATATTCTTCATCGCTACATGCGCGACGACGGGCGCGTTGGCGTTTGCAGCCGTGCTCTGGACGGCGCTCGCGGAAGTAGCGCCCGTTTGAACGGCTGGCGAAGTCGACTGGACTGCCGCCGGTGGCAGGTTGCCACTGCCCACACTCGAGGCGGTAAAGTGGGTGCCGGTCCGCGCCGACCAAAATCCTGCAAAGAAGAAGGCTAACCCAAAAACAACCAGCACCCAGACTGAGAAGGGCTTGATCGTAACGCGCCCGTTGCGTTCCTCGCGCCCGATCGCGGCGTGCAGATTTTGCACATTCGGCTCATCGCCGTAATCGACGCCCTGACGATTGCGCTGAAAGGTGGGCTGGCTCATTCGGAGAAGCCCCGCACACCCGAAGTCCGCTCCGATGGAACGAACTCCGGATGCGGGTTAAGGCTTTCGCTTCAGTCTCCCCTTACTTGTTGAGCGATTTTTGGAGCTCCTTGGCGTGCTCCAGATGGGATTCGAAGATCGGCTTGCCGCTTTCCAGAAGAGCCTTCAGGTCAGCGTTTTTGGCATTGGGGATCAAGGTCGAGTCGATAACGCCGATAACCGCTTCATGGTAGCTGACTTCGTTGTCGATGTAGGCCTTATCGAACTCAGCGTGATGCATCGCTTCCAGCTTTTTCAGTTCCTTATGGCCATTCGATTCCAAGCTCTTGCTCGTTTCGCTCGCTTCCGGCGTCAGACTGATCTTTTTGGCGAGGGCAGCCGCCTTTTCGTTCACCGCGGAGTGATCGCGGATCATTGTTTCGGCGAAAGCCTTCACTTCCGCGTTCTTCGTCTTTTTCACGGCCAACTTGCCGTAATCGACGTCGACCGTATCGGCGGTGAGGACGATCTGCGCGATCTGGGCATCGTTCGGGGGCGCGGCGGCGCTGGTTTGGGCGTGGACAGAGGTGAACGCCGCCAGGGCGGCTGAGGTAACTATGAGGGCGATTGATTTCAACATGTTGGCTTTCTTTCTTTTGATGGTTGTGGCCCCGTGCGGTCGCGTTCGCGCGACTCTCGACGAGACCGGTGATTCTGGAGAACAACACACCCTATTCGCTTATTAGTCAAGAAACTTCTTGATTATTTTATACAACTCAATTCACTCTGAATCGTGGCTCGAAAACTTCGCCCGAGATAGTGGGTGACGTTTTCTCATTGCAGGGCCAACCGTTCTCCGCTTTCCCTCAGCAACCTTGACGCAGATCAAACTTCCGGCGCGATTGCGGTTGCCAGCAAAACAAAACAGCGGAGCGTAATCCGCTCCGAATTCTCATGAATGTGCTTTGCGATCTCGAAACGCCCCAGGATGTGAGGAAGCTCGTCGACGCCTTTTACGCCAAGGTTAATCGCGACGAGCTACTGGCACCCATTTTCAACGAGACGGCCAACGTCGATTGGGCCGAGCATCTGCCGAAAATGTATCGCTTCTGGGAGTCGATGCTTTTTCGGACAGGCAACTACCAGGGCGCGCCCTTTCCTAAACACGCGGTCCTGCCGGTGGAGCAGGCGCATTTCGAACGCTGGCTGATGCTATTCGTGGAAACGATCGACGAAAACTTTGCCGGTCAGAAAAGCGAGCAAGCGAAGAACAGCGCCGTTTGCATCGCCGACACCTTTGCCCAGCGCATGGGCGTCCTAACTGATCCCGCTGCTCTCGGACGGACTCGGTGGCCGGATTAAGAGCGCGATGCAGGGCCGGCTTCGTGCCTTTCCAGATCGAGTTCGGCGCCGACGCGCCTAATGAATTTCGCCGCTTGGCCTTCCGTGGGAAACATCCCGCTCAGAAAAGCAGATTTGACCTCAGGCCGTAGGCAGGTGTTCCTCTCATAAGTCGAGGACCACCTCGCCCCGAGGCCGGGAACAGCAGATAAGCGCGTCGCCAGTTGCGGGCGGATCCAGCGGGTCAGGCTCATATTCCACGTTGCCGGCAATCAGCGCCGTTGCGCAGGTGTGGCAGACCCCGGTTCGGCAGGACCACCTCACGGACACATCACACGCTTCTGCAAGTTCGAGCAGGCTTTGGTATTTTGCGTCCCAAGGCAACGTGAGCCCACTCCGCGTGAAAGAAACCTGCGGTCCCAAACCCGCTCGCCCCGCAGGCAGGTGGGGGGTATGGGTAACGACCTTTATTCCCGGTGTGGTCGAATCAAGCGGGGCGAATATCTCTGTGTGAATATGATCGATAGGCACACCCCACGCCGCCAGGCCAGCGGTAAGATCACGCAAGAACGCTGGAGGACCGCACAGATAGAATTGGCCTTCGCGCGGAACGCCCATCTTGTCGAACGCAGAAACAGTTAGGTGCCCGGCAGCGTCGAAATCGACACCCGGTTGATCGGCTGGTTCGGGCCTGCTGTATTGTATGTAGCTGTGGCCGTGCTTCAATTCCTGCAGCAGCGCACGCGACTCTTGCAAGAATGGGTGATCCTCACGATTACGCGCTCCGTAGATCCACCAAAGCGGGCGGTTTGACTTCTCGGCGGCCAAGGTGTGCAGCATTGCCAACACCGGTGTCACCCCGACACCGGCGCTTAGGAACACGACCGGCTCGTTGCCCGAACGAAGCGTGAAGCTGCCTCGAGGCGCACTGACTTCCAGGATGCTCCCGAGCTTTATTCGAGTGCGCAGATAGGTGCTGGCAATACCGTTTTCCTCTTCTTTAATGCTTACGCGATAATGCACCGTGCCGGGCAGATCTGACAGCGAGTAACTACGCAATACCGGCGGGCCATCGGACTGCATGTGGAGACGCAAAACCACGAATTGCCCCGGCAGGGCAGCGGCCAGGGTTTGACCGTCACCAGACACGAGCACCAGAGAAAACACGCTTTTACTCTCGCGGTCGATCCGCGACACCCGCATCGGGCGAAATCCAGTCCATGCGGGCGGGGGGCTCACCACCGAGAGGCCGGGGTTTCCCGTTGCCAGCCCCTGCTGCAGCATCGTTTGGAAGGAACTCCGCCAACCAGCGGCCAGCGCTGGGATACGCAAGGCGCGTTCCAATTGAGGGCGGGAATGATCGGTAAGGTAGAGTAGGGCATCGGTCTCAGTGACGCTCATGCGCTCAGGACCATCAGTCACTTTTATAATTTCATCCCCAGCTCCGACTTCGCCGGTTTCCAGCACACGAAAGTAGAACCCGGGTCGGTGATGCTCCACCAGCAGAGCGGCCATGCGCGGCTCGTCCATTCGGATCCCGACCCGATAGCACGTCACCCTGGGCTGTGTTACTTCGAACAGTGCGCTGCCAATCCGATAACGGTCACCAATGCAGACCTCATCGTCCGACAATCCCTCCACCGTGAAGTTTTCGCCGAATTGTCCAAACACGAAATCCTTTCGCCCTAACTGCCTTTCCCAATAGTGATAAGAATCGATCTGGTAGACGAAAGCAGCCCGGTGTTCGCCACCGTGACCCACCAAATCTCCCTGGCCGTCGCCATCGAGGTTGAGCCTCCCTACTTTACGGCGACCCCCTACCGCCTCCTTCCAGACGGCTGTGCGCACGCTCTTCTCTCTCCACAGGATTTCGCGCGGCAGACCGACGTTCACTGAGAGCAGTTGCGCCATTCCAATCCTTATCGTGCCACACCAACACGTGTTTTCAAACCGGATGCCACCTCCAGCGGGAACGGATTTTACTCAGCGCGAAGATCGGCTTCCCGTCGTCTGGCCGTGCTCGCGCTTTTCATCAACATCAGCGTCGCGATCGTTTCAACCAAAGTCCCGATTTTACCCGGTCACGGGTTGTCGGGACCTAACCTTCCGAGAATGGCACACCCCGGTTTTTCCGGCCCATGGCGCACTAACGCGGATGCCTTTTGTGGGCGGCATCTTGCCGCCTCGGCATCCGCATCAGTAGGCATGGCGTCCACGCAAGATCTTACTCCTACATGTTTCCGTTGCCGAGTTGGATTAGACATCGCTCACAAATCTGTCAATCTCCGGGATGATACTGTGGGCGCGCCGATCGTTGTTCTGGTTGACGGTCGTGGCCCTTCCGGCCTGCTCCGGAAAGCAAACTCCCGCAAAGCCCGGACCGCCGGATGTCCTCGTGACTCCTGTAGTCCAGCGGGACGTTCCCATCGTAGACGAGTTTGTCGGGACGCTCGAGGCGCTGGTCAACGCGACCATTCAGGCACGGGTCCAGGGCTATCTCATCTCGGAGGATTACAAAGAAGGGACGGAGGTCCAAAAGGACGCGCTCCTTTTCCAGATCGATCCCCGGCCGTTCAAGGCCGCGCTCCTCCAGGCACAGGCGGCGCTTGCCCAGGCGCAGGCCCAGGAGGTGCAGGCAGAGCAAATCGCGACGCGCAATGTGGAGCTTTTCAAAAGCAAGACAGCCAGCGCCCAGGAGCGTGATAACGCCGTGCAGGCGGCCGAGGCGGCCAAGGCTCAAACGCAGGCGCAGCAGGCCATGGTGGAGCAGGCGCAGTTGAATCTCGATTACACCTCGATTCGCGCACCGGTGGAGGGGATCGCGGGTCTCGCCAAAGCACAGGTAGGCGACCTTGTCGGGCCCACCACGGGGACCTTGACCACGGTGGTGAAGGTTAACCCGATCAAGGTCTATTTCACGGTCAGCGACCAGCGTTACACCAGCTACGCACAACGTTTCTCAGACCCGGCGCTACGCAGTGCGCACGAGAAGGCGCTCCTGTTCACGCTGATCCTTTCGGACGGCTCCGTCTATCCGGAAAAAGGCCAGCTCTATGCCGCGGGGAACCAGGTCGACGTGCGCACCGGCACTGTCCAGATCGCAGCCATTTTCCCTAACAAGGGAAACATTCTGCGTCCCGGGCAATTCGCCCGTGTGCAGGTGCAGACGACGGTGCAGAAGGGCGCGCTTCTTGTGCCGCAACGCGCTGTCATCGAGGTCCAGGGGACTTACCACGTCGACGTTGTTGGACCGGATAACAAGGTGCAGGTGAAGACGGTGAAAATGGGGCGACGGGTGAAGAATATGTGGATTGTCGAGAAGGGTCTCGAGCCTGGCGAAAAGGTGATCGTCGAAGGAGTGCAAAAAGCACGGGACGGCGCGCCGGTCAATCCGAAGCCATGGTCATCTCCCACGCCTGCGCCTAACGATGCTAACTCCACGGCGAACCCAGACGGCGGGTCCGACGGATGATCTCCCGGTTTTTCATCAATCGTCCGATCGTCGCGATCGTGATCGCGATCCTGCTGACGCTCGTAGGCGTGATCTCGCTCATCCAACTCCCGATCGCGCAATATCCCGACATCGTTCCGCCAGAGATCCAGGTCAAGGCTAACTATACCGGCGCCGACGCGGAGACGATCGAACAATCGGTCGCCAGCCCGATCGAGCAGCAGATGAGCGGCGTCGATCGGAGTAACTTCATCCAGTCAGTCAACGCCAACGGGTCGCTCCGCATGACGGTTAATTATGACGTCGGGACAGATCCGAACATCGACCAGATTCTGACTCAGCTCCGCGTCTCGCAAGCCACATCTCAATTACCAGTCGATGTCGTCAACGCCGGTGTGATTGTGCAGAAATCAACCACCGCTCCGCTCATGCTCGTCTCGGTGAATTCGCCGAAGAAGACCTATGACAACGTCTTCCTCGCCAACTACGCCAATATAAACTTTATCGACCAGCTGACGCGCGTCCCCGGAATCTCGAACGTGCAAGTATTCGGCGCCGGCCAGTACGCCATGCGCCTCTGGGTGCGACCTGACCAGCTGGCCAAGCTCGATGTGACTGTCACCGACGTGATCAATGCGGTGCGGGCGCAGAACACGGTCAACCCCGCCGGCCAGATCGGCGCCGAACCGGTCCCGCCCGGCCAGGAATTCACTTACACCGTCCACGCGAGCGGGCGTTTGCAAACGGCGGCGGAATTCGGTGACATCGTCATCCGGGCCAACCCAGACGGCTCGTTCCTGCGCTTGCGCGACGTAGCCCGGATCGACCTCGGCGCGCAGACGTATAACCTCGAAGGCCGGCTGGATGGAAAGCCATCCGCCATTCTCGCGCTCTACCAGCTTCCCGGGACAAACGCACTCGACGCTTCGAGAGGTGTGAAAGCTTTGATGGAGCGTGTCTCGAAGCAGTTTCCGCCCGACATGACCTACGCGATCTCGCTCGATACGACCGAGGCCGTCACGGCCGGCATGCGCGAGATCGTCTATACTCTTCTCGAGGCGCTGGCCCTGGTCATCCTTGTCGTGTTCGTCTTTCTTCAGAACTGGCGTGCCACCTTGATTCCGCTCTGCGCGGTCCCGGTGTCATTGGTCGGCACGTTCATGCTCTTTCCGCTCTTCGGATTTACCATCAACACGCTCGCGCTTTTCGGCCTCGTCCTCGCCATCGGCCTGGTGGTGGATGACGCCATCGTCGTAGTGGAAGCGGTCGAGCATCACATTGAAGAAGGGATGTCACCGCGCGACGCGACCCTTCAGGCGATGAAGGAGGTTTCGAGTCCGGTCATCGGTATCGCGCTCGTCCTTTCGGCGGTCTTTTTACCGACAGCCTTTATTCCCGGGATAACCGGTCGCCTTTATCAGCAGTTTGCACTCACGATCGCGATCTCAGTCATTCTCTCAGCGTTCAACGCGCTGACTCTTAGCCCCGCACTCTCCGCCTTACTCTTGCGTCCGCGCAAGGAGTCACACGGCCCGCTCGCCTGGTTCTTCGGCAAGTTCAACGCTGTCTTCAGTCGCACCACCGAGGGTTATGTCACGACTTCCCGGCTGGCTATCCGTAAGAGTGGAGTCACCTTTGTTCTTCTCCTCGTCTGCGCCTTGCTCGCGGGGTTATTTGGCTCGCGGCTTTCCTC
>JBDTCM010000062.1:0-8553 GCA_039923575.1 Chthoniobacterales bacterium | reverse complement strand
CGGCGAGTTCATTGGCAGGGAGTTCGGATCCGCCCCGAAACCAGCCGGCGTAAGAATGGTTTGGTGGATTGCCGCCATCGCCCTCATCCTGATCTTCCTGGTGATTTACTTCCATGCGGCCCACTAAAGAACGATGCGAACCAAAGGGCCTGAACGGATGATAGGAGAAAGATGAAGGCAGAATTATGAAGGATGAAATGATAGCGACGCGCGTCGCACGGATGCCTCAGCCGGCAGCGCAAGGCCTTTGGGCGATCGCCTGGCGTTCCATTGTCTTCCTGCCGATGATGCTTGGAATGTTTCTGCTCCTACTGGTGCATGTCTTCGGTCTGTTCCTGCTGCCGCTCATTGGAGGCATCTGTCTTTGGCACCGACTTTGGTCGTATGGTGTCGCCTCGTTTTCTCTCTAGTTCCTTCTCCTTTGGTCGTGGCGACACTTTCGTCTGCGCGAGCATTTCCAAAGCCCACCTTCTCTTCTATAACGGACGGGACGGAGCCCGTCCCTCCAGTCAGCAGGCTAACCACAGCCGCTCGTCTTCGGCCAAGACTTCGCCTAACGGCGGCCAGCTCGCCGTGCTGTCCATGTCGTGGAAGGCGTGCAGATAAACGGCCAGCGTTTCCGCAGGATATTTGCCCAGGAGTTGTGTGACGACGGTGCTCAGCTTTTCCTTGGGCGGCGACTCGGGCAGCTGCTCGACCGTGCCGTCCTCGTCGTGAGCGATCCCTAACGAATCAAGGAAATCGCAGAGCATCGTTTTTTGCGCGCCGAGCAGCCAGGCCTGGAGCAAATGCGCGGCCAGGGTGTCGGCCGGTTTGCGGCTGAGCGCGTTCTTGATCCAGGCGTAACGCTCGTGAGGCGGTTTTCGTTCGACGAAGACGGAACGCAGGTTGCGCTGGCTGGCCAGAGTTTGCACGACGCTTTTGAAAACGGGCGTCTGCGTTTTTTGCAGGTAGCCAAGAATCTCCGCGGCCAGGGCCGGCGACATTTGCTGGAAAATTTGGTGCGATTTCATAAGTGAGGGAGGGCTTAGGGCCGGCGTAACGCCGGTGTAGCCCCGAAAGCTTTCGGGGCTGTCCTCAGGGCATCGGGTTCTGCAGTGGCAGCACGATTCAGTTCCGCTGAGACAGCGGACGCTACACCCGCTGGGACAGCCCCGAAAGCTTCGGGGGCTACAGCGCGCTTCGCTGCAAAACTATTGGTCATGTAGGTGAGGAGCAACACCCAGAAGGTGAGCGCGAGACTGAAGAGCGGGAACTGCAGGGCGAGCGGGAGGGAATAGATGATGGCCATGAGCGGAATCCAGACCGCCCACGTGGCGAGCAGGGTCGGCACGATTTTGTCGCGGTAATGATCCCAGGTGAAACCGCGGACTAACGATTCGCGGCTGAAGCCGGTGTTTTTCCATTCGTAGGTTAGGACGCCGAAGGGCGCGGCGAAAAGCGGATTGTAGCCGAACTGATCGACGCAAATCTTGGCCAGCACGACGGGCACGGTGACGACGTTGCCAAACCAGGCCGCCTCGCTCCGGTAAAGCAGATCGACGAGCGAGCCGTCGAACGCCCAGATGGGCACGGTGAACAACAGGTTGCGCAGGTTCCGACGCGTGACGCGGCCGCGCTGGAAAAAGAGAACGAGAAAAATCTCCGGCACGAGCGCGCCCGCGGCGATGGAGGCGAGCACGACGAAGACGAGGCCGTGGCGCAATTTGTAATCGGCGAACTCCTGGAGCGCGCGCGCGACTGGCGGACTGAAGTAGTAACCGATGAGCAGCGCGAGCATCGCCGCCTGAATGAAAAGGGCCGGCGCAAGATTGGCGCGGGCGGCCTGCCACCCGATCGCCAACGAAGTGGTGCGATGATGCGGCGCCGTCATCGCCGCTTTAGAAAAGCTGCGGCTGGGTTTCTTCTTCGGTTTCCGGCTCGCCGATGATGGAGCGGATTTTCTCCATCATCTCGCGGAAATCGTAGGGCTTTTGCACGGTGTCGAGGACGCCGGCACGCAGAATTTCCAGGCGCAGGGAGGGCTCGAGATAGCCGCTGGCGACGATCGCGCGCACGCTCGGCTTGATCTCTTTCATGCGCATGAAAACGTCGCGCCCGCCCAGGCGCGGCAAACCCAGATCGCAAACCACCAGACCGATTTCGTCGGCGTGGGTTTCAAACATTTCGACCGCCTCGATCCCATCCTTGGCGGTGAGGACGCGATAGCCGTCGCTCTCCAGCATCATGACGCCGAGCTCGCGCAACATCTCCTCGTCCTCGACCAGCATGATGGTGCGCGCGCTTTCTTTCGGCGCGCCCTCCCTGCCATCTTCGCCGGCGGCGTCGGTCACGCTGCCAAGCGGCAGATACATGCTGAAGGTCGTCCCCTCGCCCGGCTCGCTCTCCACCTCGACGAAACCGTGGTGATTATTGATCACGCCGTAAACGACGGAGAGGCCGAGGCCGGTTCCTTTGCCCCGCTCCTTGGTGGTGTAGAACGGTTCGAAAATGTGCGCCTTCACGCTCTTGCTGATCCCCATGCCGGTGTCGCTGACGCGCACGAACACATAACCCTCGGCGGTCACGCCGGTGAAATTTGCGCGCAGCGCGGCGCCGTCGGTCACCCCGGTCGCGAGGGTGATCCGGCCATCGTGCGGCATGGCGTCGCGGGCGTTGACGCACAGGTTGAGCAGCACCTGGTGGATCTGGCTGCGATCGGCTTTCGCGAGCGGGAGGTTTGGCTCGAGATGGGAAACGAAATGGATCGTCTTCGGAAAGGTGGCGCCGAGCATTCTTTCCAACTCCTGGACGAGCAGATTCAGATCGAGCGGCACAAAGAGCGCGCCGGTCTGGCGGGCGGAAGTGAGCAGTTGCTGCACGAGCGAGGCGCCGCGCCCGACCGCGTCACGGATGACCTTGATCGCTTCGGGCATTTGCTCGGGATGTTTTTTGAAATCCTCGAGCTTGGTGGTGTAGCCGAGGATGATGCCGAGGATGTTGTTGAAGTCGTGCGCGATCCCCCCCGCGAGCGTGCCGAGGCCTTCCATTTTCTGCGCTTGGATGAGTTGTTGTTCGAGGCGTTTGCGCTTGGTGTCGTTGAAGAAGTAGCCCTTCAGCTCGGTCAGTTGGCCCGCTTCGTCGAAGCTCCCGTTGAACTTCGCCGCCACATAAAGCCCGTCGCCGTCGCGCTGCCGCATCTCGAGCTCGGAGCGCTCCAGGCTCTCGTTAGGCCGAAGTTCGGCGATCAGCTCGACGCCTTCCTTCTTGGTATGCAGAAGCGAATGAAAATTCGCCGCGCGCGCTTCCTCGATCGAGTCGAACCCAAAGATGCGCGCAAAAGCCGGGTTGCAGGTGATGATCGACCCGTCCGGTTTCATGATGATGTTGCCGGTGAGATCTTCATCGACGAAACGCCGGTAGCGCTCCTCGCTTTGCCGGAGCGCCTCCTGGGACCGAATCCGCGCTGTCACATCGATGCTCAATTGCAGGAGCGACGCCACAGGCGCGATGCCTTTCAGGGTCCAACCGGTCGAGGCCACAATCTCCGCGCCATCGCGCCTGACTTGCCGAATCTCGCCCTCCCAATGCTGTTTTTCCTGGAGCGTGCGCAAGACCCTGGCCAGCGCCTCGGGCGGGCCGGTTTGCAAAAGCTCGTGCACGTCGCGGCCGGTCGCTTCTCCGCGTGACCAGCCATACATTCGCTCCGCGCCCACGTTCCAATAGGAGATCTCGCCCAGCGCATCGGAAATCACGATGGCGTCGTTCGCGAGGTCGAGCAGTTCGGCGTGGCGCAACAATTCCTGCCGCACCTGTTGCAAATCGCGTTCCGTTTCCGCCTGCTGGACGAGACGTCGGACGGAAGGAGCGAGCTTGGCCAGTCGCTGCTTCAGAATGAAATCGGTCGCGCCCGCTTGCAGTGCTTCGTTGATGGCGCTGGCATCATCCGCATCCGAGACAAAGATCACCGGGACCTCCGGACTCTGCTCCCGCCCGATCGCGACGGCGCGCAGGCCATCGCTCTGCGGGCCGTGACGATCGGCCAGAATGATGTCGATCGGCTGCCGCGTGACCTCGCGCAGGAGCTCGGACTCGTTCCGCGCGCGCAACACTTCGCAGGCAATTCCGCCGGCCTGCAGCTCGGCACAGACCAACTCGGCGTCAGCGTCGTTGGTCTCGAGATGAACAATCTGCAATAAACCCATCGTGTAATCCCGGCGCTTCAGCCGCGGCCGGAAGAACTCGTCGCACATCCGGCAAAACGTTGCCAGTGCGATCGCGCGATTCTTTGCCTAACGAATCGGATCCGCCGCGACCGGGGGAGACGTTGCCTCATCGCGACGGCTCAGCGCCGGCGCGAAGAAAAACCAGGCGGCGACCGCGCCCGCGATGACGAGGAGCAGAAATAAGATGCTGAGCGCGCGCCAGGTCCCGCGGCGCGAGCGCGTCTGTTCCCAGGAGGCGCGCTTGAGCGCCAGCTCCATTTCCAGCAACTTCGCGAGGGCGTCTGGATCGGTCACCAGATTCGATGGCTGCTTTTCGGTCGTGGACATCGGGCAAAAATCATCCCCGGGGATTCGCCCTCCACCATGGTGGAATTGACGCGCCCGGCTCGATCCGTAATTAGCAGCAATTGCGCCAACCCGGTCGCATTTGACTCCGGTGCTCCATCCGGGCGAGTTCCTGCGATGAGCGAAGGCGAACCATTGAGCGGGCCCGACCGGCGCAAAATCCTCGCCTACGCGCTGCCCATGCTGGTCTTCATCGCCCCGCTCGGATTGGGCAGCGCCTTGAAGGTTCCCGGCGCCCCTTTATGGAGATCCGCACCGGAGTTTTGGATTTACCCGCTCCAGACGCTGCTCTGCGCCGGGTTGCTGGTTTATTTCCGGCGGGAATACGAATTTCAACCATTGCGGCGGCCGGTCTTTACCATCGGCGTCGCGCTTCTCGTTTTTGTTCTCTGGATCGCGCCGCAAGAGTTTTTGCATTTCCCGGCGCGCCTCACGGGTTTTAATCCCGACACCTTCGCGGGCACGACGGCACAGTATTGGACGACCCTGGCCCTGCGCTTTCTCCGTCTCGTCCTCGTCGTGCCACTGGTCGAGGAGCTCTTTTGGCGCGGGTTCCTCCTCCGATTCCTCATCGCGGAACGATTCCAGAGCGTGCCCTTCGGCAGCTTTTCCTGGCTCTCATTCACTCTCGTCATGCTCGCCTTTGGCTTCTCACACGCGATCGCGGATTGGCCCGCCGCGTTCATTACCGGCGCGCTCTATAACGTGGTCGCCTATCGCACGAAGAGTCTCACCTCCTGCGTCCTCGCGCACAGCCTCACCAACCTCGTCCTCGGCCTCTGGATCATGAGCACGAAACAGTGGGGATTCTGGTAGCGCTCGATGGCATTGCTCCTGCTCTGGAAAGGGCACCTATGAGCTCCACCTTTGTGCAGAAAGTACTCATCTGCATGATCGCCGCGTTTTTTGCCGCCTGCCTCATTCAATGGGGTAAGATTTTCGTCACCGGGGCCGATGACGCCCTCAACGGCGGCTACAAGAAAGACGCGCCATTTGTGGTCGGCCATTGAGCTGACCCCGAAAGCCGTTGCCGCCTGCGGCCCGGCAGCTAATCTGCCGGAGAAGCATGAGGATCGGCATTGCGCAGATCAACCCCATCGTCGGCGATCTTCGAGGCAACTTTGACAAGATCCTCGGCGCCTACGAACGACTCGCGACCGCGGGCGCGGAATTAGTCCTCGCCCCGGAGCTGGCGATCAGCGGTTACCCGCCGCAGGACCTCGTCTTCAAGTCGCGCTTTGTCCCGCAGAATCTCGAGGTCGTCGAACGTCTCCATACCTGCGTTGGTCAGGTGCCGCTCCTCGTCGGCTACGTCGATCGCAACGAAGGTCGCGGCAAACCATTCCACAACGCCGCCGCCTTGCTCGAACATGGCCAGCCGCTGCGCAAGACCTTCAAGACCCTCCTCCCGACCTACGATGTCTTTGACGAGGATCGTTATTTCGAGCCGGGTAAAGGCGGCGACGTTTTCCCCATTGCCGGCCGCCGGGTCGGCGTCACCATCTGCGAAGATATCTGGACCGAAAATTATCTGCCGCGGCCGCTCTACGACCTCGAGCTGGTCCCCGGCCTCGTCGCCCGCGGCGCCGAGTTGATCGTCAACCTCAGCGCCTCGCCTTTCGGGCTGCACAAACTGGAAATGCGCCGCGAAATGGTCGCCGCTCTCGCCCGCGAGCACCAGCGCCCGATCGTTTACTGCAACGTCGTCGGCGGCAACGACCAGCTCGTTTTCGACGGCAGCTCGATCGCTTTCAATCGAGCCGGCGACCTGATCGCGCAGCTGCCCTCTTTCGTTACCGCGGAAGCCATCGTCGAGACCGATAGCACCACCGCGCTGGCCCTCGCCCCGGTCGAGGAGATGTCCGAGCTCCACGCTGCGCTTTCGTTAGGCGTGCGCGATTACCTCGCCAAGTGCAATTTCAAATCCGCCGTCCTCGGCCTGAGCGGCGGGATTGATTCCGCGGTCGTCGCCGCGATCGCCGTCGATTCGTTAGGCGCGGAAAACGTCGTCGGCGTTTCCATGCCCAGCCCTTATTCCTCGCCCGGCAGCATCGACGACGCCCTCGCTCTCGCGCGTAATCTCAGCATCCAGTGTCTTGAGATTCCGATTGGCGACGCCTTTGCCGTCTTCAAGGCGCAGTTCAAGGAAGTTTTCGCCGGTCGCCCGGAAGACACGACCGAAGAGAACATGCAGTCACGCCTGCGCGGCATGATCCTGATGGCGCTCTCAAACAAATTCGGCCACCTCCTCCTCACCACAGGCAACAAAAGCGAACTCGCGGTCGGTTACTGCACCATTTACGGCGACATGGCCGGCGGGCTTGCTGTCATCAGCGATGTGCCGAAGACCCTCGTCTACCAACTCGCGCACTGGATCAACTCCGATAAATCGCGAGCAGGCCGCGAGCGAGAAATCATTCCCCGCTCGACCATCGAAAAACCTCCGAGCGCCGAGCTCAAGCCCGGCCAGGTCGACCAGGATTCACTCCCGCCCTACGACGTGCTCGACCAGATCCTGCAGCTTTACGTCGAGGAAAATCAAAGCAGCCACGACATCGCAGCGCGAGGTTTCGATGAAAAGATGGTGCGCTGGGTGCAGCGCCGGGTCGATCTCAACGAATACAAACGCGCGCAGGCCGCGCCGGGCATCAAAGTGTCGAGCCGCGCCTTCGGTCTCGGCCGCCGCATGCCGATCGCGCAGCAGTACTCGGACGGCGACTTATTCCCCGACGACGCCGGCCAAAAAGCGTCGTGAATTTGCACCGCGTTGGAATCGAACCAACAACCCAGTGATTAAGAGTCACTTGCTCTGCCAATTGAGCTAGCGGTGCTTTTGCGCGAGCGGGATTTTCTCCTCGAATCGCCCAATTCGCAATCGGTAATTCCGCCGGCACCGCCCTCGCGCAGCTTCATTCCAGGCGTGATCGCAGCGACGCGAGGCCAGGTTCACGGTGTGACCAATCGCGGTAAAGTCGCGGCGAGTAACGGACCCGATCGAGCCGACCACGGCGCGCCCGCGATGGATCCCAACTCCGAGTGCGAGGGGCCAAACTTCCGACTCGATTTCCTGCCGGATGGCCGCGACCAATTCGCGCGCGCAGGCGAAAACTTTCTCGGCCGAGCCTTCGCCTCCGAGAAAAACCGCCATGACTGCGTCAGCCTGCACGGCAAGGAGTCGGTTCAACTCGCGCACGAGGAAGGAAGCTTCCCGCGTTTCGCACCAGCTCGCAAAACCGCGCAGATCGGCGAAGAGCACGATCACCTCCCTGCTCCATGCCGGCAAGCCACTGCGGATCTTCGCGGCTCCGGCGCACGGCCTCGGCGGTAAAGTGCGAAACGTAGGGGAGAAGAGCCAGTTTCTCGCCTAACGAAATGATCATTTCGTTGAAGACCTTCTAGAGATGCTGCAGCTCGTCGCCGGTGCTCACGTGCACCTGGACGTCGTGTTCGCCGGATTGGAAACGCCGGATGCCGGCGGAGAGTTTGTTCAGGCCGCATGTGACGTTGCGCGCGAGGACGAGACCGGGAATCATCGCGATGAGAAATGCGCCGCACCCGACGGCGAGGGCGAGAAGCAGCTTCTCCCGCTGGCGCGCTTCAAACCGGCTTATTTTCTTGTCGACCTCGATCATTGCCACCGGCTCACCCCGCCTGATTCAGGATCGGCGCATGACCGCTGATCCAGTGCCCGTTTTCATCCTCGTAGGCCTCGCTGCTCGTCGGCATTTTCGTTTTCCAGGCCGCGATGAATTGGGCACGATTGCTGACCGGAATGGTATAGCGACTGCCGACGAAGGTCTTCGGCTGCAGCATGACGACGAACTCGGTCTCGAAAGGCGTCGTCAGGCTGGCCGGGCGCAGGATGTACATCTCGTTTTCCGCGAGATGATTTACCCGCCGCGATTGATCGAGAATCTTGCGCGCGCTCTGAAATGCGGACGAGTCAGCGTCGTTAGGCGCGTGAATTGTGCTGATCGCGTCGCCATCGAGCGCAAGGGCAGTC
>JBDTCM010000061.1:0-7314 GCA_039923575.1 Chthoniobacterales bacterium | reverse complement strand
ATGCGCCGGAACTTTTGGCCGAGCCGGCGCCGGCCGCCGCGGTGCCGTCCGGCTATTCGCCGCTCGTCTGGCTCAATCTTCTTTGTCTCGATGCCCCCATCGTGGCCATCAGCTGGCAATGGATCTTTGCCTGGACCTTCGGCGCGCATCTCAATCTGGCGCTGCGTGCGCTTCTCTTCCTCACCGCCTGGTTGATCTATCTTGGCGATCGCTTTGCCGACACGATCAAGTTACCGGCCGGCAGCCCGATCTCGCTCCGGCATGCCTTTTGCCGCGAGCACATGGCGGCGTGGTGGGTGGCCGTGGTCGTGATTTTCGTGGTCGATCTCACGCTCGCCCTGCGCACCCTCGATCTGCAAATGCTCCTCCTCGGCGGCACTCTGGCTGCAATCTGTTCTCTCTATCTGTGTATCAATCATTCGTTAGGCGGAAAGTGGCGCCCCCTCCCGATGAAGGAAAAATCCATCGGAGTTCTCTTCGCCGCCGGCACCACCCTCGCCGTGGTGGGCCAGCTTCCCGGTCTCACCATCGCGTTTGGTCTCGCGGTGATGCTCTTTGCCATTCTTTGTACTTATAATTGCCTCTCGATCGCGGCCTGGGAACGCGAGCTCGACGCCGCCCAGGGGAAGGCCTCGTTCCTGACCGGCCGGCCGGCGGTCGCTCGCGCCTTGCAGCCGATTGGCTATGCCATCGTGCTCGCGGGGCTGGTCTTCGCAGTCTTCTGGCGGTTCGCTTTTCCGCTCGGGCTTTGCCTGGCGGCGAGCGCGTTTCTTCTCGTTAGGCTAAATCGCGCCGAGCGCCTTCCGCGCGATAATCGCACCGCGCTGGCCGACCTCGTCCTGCTCACGCCGCTGGTCGTGCTGCTTTTCTTGCTGCGGTGAATTTCGATCGCGTCGCAACGCCTTATCGCTGGCTCGAGACGGCCGCGTTCGGGCAGCAACTGCAACAAGCCCGCGTCGCGTTTGTCCGTCAGATCGCGGCACCGCGCCGCGTCCTTGTGGTGGGCGAAGGGAACGGACGTTTCCTGGCCGCGTTTCTTCGGGCGTATCCCGATGCCGCCGTCACCTGCGTCGAGGCGAGCGCGCGCATGATCGCCCTGGCGCGGAAACGAGTCGGGAAAGAGCAGGTCGATTTCATCGAAGCGGATATTCGGGCGGTGGCGCTGCCCCCGGCCCAATATGATCTAATCGTGACCCATTTTGTTCTCGATTGCTTTTGCGAGGCCACCCTGCGTGAGGTGGTGGCAAAGCTGGCTCGCGCCGCCACGCCGGAGGCGAGCTGGCTGCTGGCTGATTTCCGGGAACCGCCCGGCGGCTGGGAGCAGCGGCATGCGCAGTTTTGGTTGCGTTCCATGTACGGCTTCTTCCGCCTAACGACGGGGATCGATGCCGATCAGCTGGTCGATCCGTCGCCATTTTTGCGTGAGGCCGGTTTCGCCTGCGGCGCGCAGCGTTTGTCTCGTTTCGAAATGATCAAGTCGGAGTGGTGGCGCCGTTCGGCCTAACGACTTCCGCGCCGGCGGGCAAAGCGCGCCACCAGCCAGCCCACTAACCCAAGCACGAGCGCCCAGGGCGCGAGGAAAGCCAGCGCCACCCCGATCATCCGCACGCTCCACATCACCGCCGCCACGCCTTGTCCGAGCGTCCGCCGGATCGTGGCTGTGATGCCGGTGTCGTCGGAGACGATCTTGCCTGGGCTGTAGATTTGCAGGCTCACGTCGGCCGGTGCGGTCTCGGGATTGGCAGTTATCCCGGGCTGATCGTTGCGTTGCACGCTGAGATCTTTCACCTCGCCGAGTTTGTCGAACGACGCGACCAGGCCCGCGTAATTTTTCATCGGCACGCGCAGGGTGATGTTGGCCACTTCCTGACCATCGAGATTGCGCGAAAAAGTCGAGCTGCGCAGTTCGCCGCTCGCGTTGCTCACGGCCGCTTTGAGCTGCGCCACTTTTTCGTTCACCGATCCCGTCAGGATGCGCAGGCTGGTTTGCTGCACCGCCTGCTCTTCGCCGGTGCGCGAGATGACGAGATTCAACTGCACCTTGTCGCGCTCGACTTTTGCAGTGTCCGACATGCCGGAACCGTTTTGCGCGACGCGCTCGGTCTGGACGTTGAAATTCTGCACCCGGCCCATCCCTTTGATCCGTGCGATGACGGCGTCGCTTTCTTCCGGCGCGATCAGGAGGGTCATGCGCGCCGTCGCCTGGCCGGAGTTGTCGCGATCGAGGGTCGATTGCACAATCTGCGCCTTGGCGTTTTGCAGCGCGCCCTTCACTTCGGCGAAGGTTTTCTCGACGTCGGCGGAGAAGAGCGAAAGGTTGGCCGTTTCCTTGAGCAGGAAGGCGGCGGGCTCATTCATGTCTTTTTCCGCCAGGGTGACCGTGACGGTCGCGTACTGAACGAGCGCGTCGTAGTATTTCAGCTCGCCCTGCATCTGCTCGATTTGCTGGCGCACCCGCGCGAGTTCTTTTTCCACCTCGAGCAGATCGGACACTTTGCCGGTGTTCTTTTTCAACATGTCGAGGAGGCGCTCTTCCATTCGCTTGGAGTTGCGCATCCGCGCGTCGGTGTCGAAGTAGGCCTTGGTCACGTCATCGGTCCCGAGCGTCTGGTTTTTCAATTCGCCGAGGCCGCGCGCTTTTTCGAGGAAACGATCGAGATTTTCCGGCGCGACCTTGACCACGACCGTGCCCTGCAGCTTGCCGTTAGGCAATTTGGCCGAGCTCTGGGTGGAGACGAAGCCATGCTCTTCGGTGGCGAAGAGAGTGAGGCGTTGCACCGCTACATCGAAGTTCACGACTTGCAGATCGAGCTGCGCGTTACGGATCAGCATGCGGGTGTCGGCCGGAGTGACGGGAGCAGGCACGGCCGGGCTCTCGATTCGATTGCCTCCGAGCGCGCCGACTTCGCCCGGCTGGTCGCTTTCCTGGCGCGCGCGCTCGGCTGGGACCGCGGCCGGCTTGGCTTTGTCGCTCAAATCCTTCTTCAATTCATCGATTGCCCGGAAGGAACCCGCGTTTCTCGATTCGTTCTCGCTCGTCTGCGGAGCAACTTCTTCGGCCACGGGAATGTTCGAGCCGGCTACGATAACGCGGTCGGCCGCGGCCGCTTCCTTGTCCCGCATCGGAGCAGGGGCAAAGGCCAGGGATGGCCGGGACCAAGGAACTGCCCCGTCTTCTCCGGTCACCATTTTCCCGACTTGCACGAGGGTGAGCAGGAGCGCGGCGACGGCGGTGATCTGCGCGGCGCGCAGCCGCATGAGGTTGGCGAAGAAGGCGATCAAGCCGCCCTCCGAGGCAGGAATCTTGTCGCGGAAGCGGCTTAGCATTCTTTGTTCAAAGGCCGGGTCGGCGCTCTCTTTCGCAAGCGTGTTTTCGAGTAGTTGGTGCATGTTGTTTTCCTCTTGTTGCAAAGCGCGGCACGAAGCGCAGGTGGCGAGATGTTGCGCGAGCGTGGCGCGCTCCTCGCTGGAAAGCTGGTCGTGGACATCGGCCGCGAGCCAGTTTTCGATTTCGTCGTGCATGATGTCGTTAGGCATGGGGTTACTCCAAAGTGGCGAGCGCCGGACGCAGACGATGGCGCATGGTCTCCATGGCGCGGCCGAGAATTCCGCGCAGCGCGCCGTTCGATAGGCCGAGGGTGCGCTCGATCGTCGCGTAATCCATCGCTTCAAAATAGCGGAGGGTGAGGGCGGCGCGGTGCAGTTCGGGCAAAGTGGAAAGGGCGGCCTGCACCTGGGCGTTGACCTCGGTCTCGCGGGCAGTTTTGCGCGCTTCCTCGAGGGTGGGATCGATCGGCTCGTCCGCCTCGGTCGGGAACGGAACGCTGCGGCGACGGCGCGCGACATCGCGGGCGCGGTGGCGGGCGATCGTGCCGAGCCAGGCCGGAAATTTTTCCGGGTCGCGCACTCGCCAGCGCGTCTTCCAGGCTTTCACGAGCGCATCCTGCACCACGTCTTCGGCTTCTTCGCGGTTTTGCAGGACACCGTGAGCGATGGCGAAGAGAGCCCGGCTCTGGTGGCGGATGGTCATTTCAAAAGCTTCGCGATCCCCGTGAATGGCCGCTCGATATAGGTCGTGTTCGCTGGAATCCATCGGTCGATCTGAAGCCTAGACGCGCGGCCTTCCGATTCCGCGCGAAATATTTTTGCGGATGGGAAGCAGGGGAGGAATGGGAATTATTGGGATCGCTTCCGGTAGGTGAGGCGAGCGCGGGTCATGCGTTCACGCAGGCCACCCTGCTCAACGAAATCTTTCTCCAGTCGGCGGAGCGGTTGGTCGATGAGATAGTTTGCCTGATGAATGAGGCAGATCGCGATATTCGCGATCACAGCCGGCGGGCGCGTTTCCACAAACTCGCGAAAATCTTCGTAGCTGGGTGGAGTCTTGCGGCCGAGGCGGCGGATATACTGCGCCTCCTTTGAGTCTTTCTCCCAGAGGGGCAGATCGCGGGCGCGGAGGTAATCGCGGTAGTCGTCGAGCAGTTCCTCGAGGCTGGCGCGGGCGACGTTGGTCAGCTTGATCTCGGTTTCCTTGGAAGTGAGCGCGGCTTTGCTGCCTTCGAGAATGTTCTTTTTCCCGGAGCGCGCCGATTGAATCATTTGGTCGATCGTGCGGTCGCCACGTGAGAGATATTTGTGAGCGAAGCGAAACGTGAGGTCGTAGATGATTTCGGCTTTTTGGAAGGAGAGGAGCGTGCGGTAATCACCGCGAGGAGGGAGGACACGCTCGGGTTCCAGGGAGGGATGGGACTTAGGGGAAGAATAGCTCTCATCATTCGCATTCTTCCTATTGCTCCCATCGCTTTTCATAGAGTGCGGTCGCTCACTTTGCGCCCGCGGCACGATGGCCGACCAGCAAATTCTCCCTAGAAGATCGTGACGACGGTCCCGGGACAGACCAAGTCCTTCAAGCGCGCCGCGTCCCAGTTCGCGGTTCGGATGCAGCCGTGGCTGCCGGCGCGGCCGATCGTTTCCGGATTGTTCGTCCCGTGAATGCCAATCCCCGGCTTGTTCAACCCCATCCAGAGCACGCCCACGGGATTGTTAGGCCCAGGCGGGATGTTGTAGAAATCATCGGTGCGCACGCCGCGATTGAGCACCCCTTCGTCGTGCCGGAACCATGGCATGGTGGCGATGCCGAGAATTTTCCACACGCCTTTGGGCGCGGGCAGCGTCTTGGATCCTGGCGTGATCGGGAACTCCGCCACCAGCTTGTCGCCCTCGCGCACTTCGAGAAAATTCTCGCGCGTGTCGATGAAGATCTGGCGCCCTGCGAACGCCGGATTCACCGGAATAAATTTCTCCGACAGTTTTTCGATTTCGAATGGCTGAACGTTAGGCACATTGACCGTATCACCCACCTTGAGTTTTTCGAGATCCACGCCCGGGTTGATTTTGCGCAGGAAATCCTCCGCCGCGTGATAACGTTCGGCCACAAACTCGAGGAGCGATCCATACTTCATGGCTTTCAATTTCGCCTGCTCCGATGGCTTCGACGCCGTCTCGCCGACAAACTGCTCGTCCTCCGGCCGAATGACGTAGGTCGTGTAGGGCTCTGGCACTTGCGCGAGCAATTGCGCGTCGATCGCGCCGCCCGGCGGCAGACCGTTCGCCTTCTTGTAGGCGACCAGCGCCTTGCCGAAAAATTCGCCCATCCGGCCGTCGATTTTTCCTGGCCCGAACTCGTGGTTATCGAGAAAAATCTGCAGCCGCACACTTGTCGCCTCGTCGTACACCGGTAGTGCGACCAGCTCCCGCGGCGGCGGCCGCGGCGTGGGCGACGGAGTGGGCGTGGGCGGCGGGATAGCCTTGCGCACCGGGATTGGGGTCGGAGTAGGTGTCGGCGGCCGGCGCGAAAACCAGCCCGCGTCCGCGCGCGACGCGAACGCGCACAGCGCGAGACAGATCACAATGGCCGGTTTCATGAGCGGAAGTTATCAACTGTCCGCTGCCTTCATGCAAATTCCGAGCCAGCCGCAGGCGCCGTTGACGAAACGGTTCAGCTTCTCTTTTGCCAGACCGAGAGCGGCCCGATGAAATCGGGATCCGCCGGGTCGTCGAGCAGTGCAATGAACTCGACCGAGTGCCCATCCGGATCGCGAAAGTAGAGTTGCGCCGACGGCATCCAGCCGATGACCGAAGGCTCGGCGGTTTCTTCGCCGGCAAAGTTGCGTGTGGTGATACCCTGGCTGTTGAAACGTTTGCCGGCCTCGAGCAGTTCCGGCAACGACAACGCGATCGCGAAATGGCAGGGATGCGCATCCTTTCCATAAAGCGTCGAAGGCCCCCAAAGCCCGAGCATCGATCGGCGCTCGGTGCCCACCCAGAGAAAGACGATATCCCGGCCCGGATCGCGATAGGCGAACTCCAGCCTCACGACCTCCTGATAAAACTGTGCCGACCTCTCCGTGGCCGCCACCGGCAGATGTGTTTCGTAAAGGTGCATTTTCGATAGCGACGCGACTGGGGGGCGACCGGGTGAGAGCAGGCCGGAGTCAGGGCAGAGTCAGCACATACAAGCCGATCCATCGCGGCGATTGCCCTTTCATAGGCGCCATTTTTGGCCGCGCGGGAGAACGGCGTCAAGCTCGCGTGCCCTCCTCGACCGGCTCTATTTTTCGATCGCAAACTCGCGCACCATCCAAGGTCGGCGAGAGGGCAAGAGCCAGGGAACGAATTTGCCGGTTGCCCTGAAAAACCGGAGCGGGCAAGTTGGCGCTCGATTTTGAAGTTTATCAACCTGACGCGGCGGACCGAGATCGGCGCCAATTGTTATTACCTCGGCTCGGGCGAGCAGGGGGTCGTGCTCGATTGCGGGATGCATCCGAAGGAAGACGGCGAAATGGCGTTGCCGCTCCTCGGGGCATTAGCGGGGCGGACGGTCAATGCGCTGCTACTTTCGCACGCGCATCTCGATCATATCGGGTCGCTCCCGGTGCTGATGCGGCAGCAGCCACAGGCGCGCGTTTTCATGACCGAGCCGACGGCCGCGATCGGGGACGCGCTTCTGCACAATTCGGTCAATGTGATGACGCGTGAACGCGAGGAAGTGGGCGTGATTTATCCGCTCTTCACCCATCGCGAGACGGACCGGGCGACGGATCGCTGGCAGCATTGTCCGCTCGGTCAGCCTTTCACGGTCGATGGCGAGCGCACCTCCGCCCAGCCTAACGACGAGCTGAGTTTCGAATATCGCGACGCCGGCCACGTGCTCGGCGCCGCCGGGATTCTGCTCCGCGTGGAAGGGCGCACCGTCTTCTATACCGGCGATGTGAACTTCGACGACCAGACGCTGACCAGCGGCGCGGTCTTTCC
>JBDTCM010000060.1:0-7475 GCA_039923575.1 Chthoniobacterales bacterium | reverse complement strand
AGGCGGATTGAGACGATTTCTTTTTCATGAATATTTTCTTTCTTTTCGTGTGAGTTGTAAAGGCGGTAAAGATTTTTTACCTGTTATGGAGGCTATTTGGATCCGGGTTCAGATGTCACGCCATTTTCCATAACGTTTTTGTAATGTTGAACTTTCGGCGGCCTCGATGCGAAGTCTCCCCCGCTGCTGCGGAATCACTTTTTGCCACCGGCCGGGATCACCGATCCGGGCTACAGCCCGCCGACGCGAACGGCTTTGAAAGTGCCGTGCTTCGACGGTTGCTCTCCGATGGCGGGGGAGAAATCCACCTCGCCCGTGATCGAGGCCTCTGTTTCAAGCTTTCCCTTGAACACCAACGTTCCCGGGTCGCGCCCGACGTTGCCGAGCGGAAATTCAACCGGGCCAGAAAACGTGACGGAGTTTCCTTCGCCCTGACTCCACTTTGCCTCCAAAGGCTTGCTGCCGGGCTCCGAGACTTTCGAGCGTGGATCGACCAACAGGAAAAAGCCTTTACCGCCGCTCTGAGCGTCAAATCGCAAGGAACGGCTCTCGCCATTCGGGAACGTAATGTCCACCTTCCAACTGCCGATCATGTGCGGAGACTGTGCCTGGGACAAGGCGGCAAGGCACGTTTGGGCCACTGCCATCAGGATTAATGCCGGCCTTGCGCTCATGGAGATCAGGAAGTCTTCTTTGGGGCGAGAGCCGCCTCGATCGCCTCTTGCATCTTGTCCTTGGTGAAACCGGTTCGCAGCTCGATTCCGTTGATGAAAATCGTCGGCGTGCTCTTGACTCCCCTGCTCTCGCCGCCAGCCGCATCCGCGATGACGCGGGCTCGTACGTCCGGGGCCATGCGGTCGGCGCGGAACCGCGCGACATCAAGTCCAATTGACTCTGCATAGGAGTCGAAAAGGAAGCTGGCGGTGGTGGCTTCGCCCCAGGCCGGCTGATTCCGATAAAGCATGTCGTGCATCTCCCAGAACTTCCCCTGAATTGCGGCCGCCTCCGCGGCCTGCGCCGCTTCCATCGCATGTTGGTGCATTTCAAGAGGGAACTCGTGGAAAACGACGCGCATTTTGCCCTCATATTGCTTCTGCAATTCGTCGATCGCCTGTGAGACAAGGGCGCACGACGGGCATTGGAAGTCGCCATAAATCACCAGCGTGACCGGCGCATTGCGCGGACCGCGCGCATGCAGGGATGGATCTTCCGGTGCTTCCGCCGCCGCAGAACTTCCCACGGCATCGGCCACAGGGACGGGCCCGGGTTTCGTTTTCGCCCGGTAAACGGCGGTCGCAATACCGACCGTGAGGAGCGCGACGGCGGCGATGATGAGAAAAGGAAGGAATCGTTTCATCGCTGGCGACAAGTCTTCTGCATCGGTCGTCAATGGCCTCTGTGAGAGCAGCGTCGGCGGGTCCTGAGAGCGATTAGTCGGTCGCCCAAGGCCGCTCTATTTCAACCGGTCAAATGTCTTCTGCAGGACATCGATGTCGCTCGCATGGCCGAGCTTCTCGCGGGTGCTGTCGATCCACTTCTTCTCCAGCGCGTTCTTGGTCGGGCGATCGTTCTGGTAGAAAACGCCGAAGACGCCGGGGAATGGGATCTGGGCCAGCTTATAGGCGGCAAGCTCGTCGGTGACGTCGTGCCGCGCTTCGTCCTCGGGCGTGTTGTCGTATTTCTTTTCCTCGATGAGGGTGAAGGCGCCGTTCTTGCGCGGGTTGGCCTCGTCGAAGGCGCCGGGGAAAAACTCGACGCATTCGCTCAGGCATTCGATGACGCTGAAGCCGGGGTGATCCATCGCGCGCTCGATCATCTGGATCATGTGGTTGACCTGGCTGGCGTGGGTGCGCGCGACGAAGGTGGCGCCGCTCGCGACCAGTTTCTTCATCGCGTTGACCGGCTGATCGATCGCGCCCTGCGGATCGGTCTTACTCTTGAACCCGATCGGCGAAGTGGGCGAGGTCTGCTTTTTCGTCAGGCCATAGACGAAGTTGTCCATGATGACGTAGGTCAGGTTGATGTTCTTGCGCGCGCCGTGGTCGAGGTGGTTGCCGCCGATGGAGAAGCCATCGCCATCGCCGCCGAACAAAAAGACGTGCAGGTCGGGACGGGCCAGGCTGATGCCGCTGGCGAGCGGGACAGCGCGGCCGTGACTGAAGTGGGCGCCGTGGCCGTTGACGAAATACGGAAAGCGCGAGGAGCAGCCGATGCCGGCGAGGGTGACGATTTTCTCGTGCTCGATCTGGCGTTTCTCGATGACTTTGTAGTAGCTGGCCAAAACGGCGAAGTCGCCGCAGCCGGGACACCACGTCGGGTGATCGGCGGTGATGGCTTTCTTGGTCAGTTTCTCGCGTGGTGGTTCGACGGTCAGTGTGTCAGTGCTCATTTTGGAAATTCGTTAGGCAGTGGAATCCCGGCCCTTGGCGGGCAGGGCCGCTTCCTGGGTTTCGGGTCGGGTGGATGTGCTATCGCCGGCGTGATCGCGCACGGCGGAAACTTTCGCTTCGGCGCGCGCAGTGGCGGCGGCGGCGCTCGGGACGTTGGTGGTGGTTTTCTCGGCCGCGCCGTTGCCTCCTGTCCCGACGCCATTCGACGGGACGAGGCGTGGAAATTTGCGATGGAAAATGCCCTCGAGAATTTCGCGGACGCGGAAGGTGAGGCCGTCGGTCTTGGTGAAGCTTTCGATCTTTGGCTCGCAATAGCGAGCGCGCAAAACCGTCGCGAGTTGACCGAAGCCATAGACGCCTTCGTCGTTCATCTCGACCACCACGACGCGCTTGAAGCGGGCGAAGATTTTTTCCAATCCGTTAGGCAAAGGATGGATGTGCCGGAGATGGATCGAGCTGATCTTTTCCTGGTATTGCCGGGCGCGTTTTACGGCGTCGTGGATCGGGCCGTAGGTGGAGCCCCAGCCGATGAGCAAAGTGTCGCCTGCTTCGTCGCCGTAGATTTCGGGGACCGGAATTTCCTCGGCGAGCTGGCGCAGTTTGTTGCGGCGCTTGGCGGTCATGGCCATGTGCAACTTCGGGCTGCCGGTGGGATGGCCCCATTCGTCATGCTCAAGGCCGCTGATGAGCGGGTATTTGCCATCGCGAATGCGCGTCCCGGGCGGCGCGTGATGGGTGATCTGGTCGAGGGCGTAGGGTTTGTGGCTGTCAACCGGAGTGAGGTCCGGCTTCGGGTCGAGCATCAGGTCGGCGAGCTTCGGCTCGTCAAAAGCCTCGATCCGCGTCGCGAGCGAGGTGTCGCTCAAAATGAAAACCGGGGTGCTGTATTTGCGGGCGATGCGCGCCGCTTCGACCGCGATGTAGAAACAATCTTCCACCGTTCTGGCGGCGAGGACGACGCGCGGGCTGTCACCGTGGCCACCGTAGATCGCCTGGAAAAGATCGCTCTGCTCAACGTTGGTCGGCAGGCCGGTGCTCGGTCCGCCGCGTTGCACGTTAATGATGAGAAGCGGAATCTCCGCCATCGATGCCCAGCCGATCGCTTCGGTTTTGAGCGAGATGCCCGGACCCGCGCTCCCGGTGATGGCGAGGTTGCCGGAATATGAAAAGCCGAGCGCGATCGAGACGGCACCGAGTTCATCCTCGGCCTGGACGAAGAGGCCGCCGTATTTCGGCAGTTCGCGCCGCAACGTTTCCATGACCGACGACCAGGGCGTGATCGGATAACCGGCGCCGTAACGCACCCCGGCGGCGATCAGTCCGTAGGCCAGCGCCTGGTTGCCATCCATCGTGATCTGGTCGGGCGCGCCGGGCTTTTTCGCGATGTACTCAAATTGATACTGCTTGGTCAGGACGTTGCCGACCGGATAAGCATATCCGGCCTGGAAGGCCATGAGCGCGGTGTTGACGACGCTCTCGTCTTTGCCGGTAAATTTTTCGCTGATGATCTTTTTCAGCTTCTCGGTATCGAGATGAAAGATTTTCGCGATCAGCCCGAGGACGAAAATGTTTTTGCCCTTGTCCTTGGCCGTCCCGCCTAACGCCTCGACGGTGAGCCCGGTAATCGGCACGCCCACGTAAACGAAGCGCTTGTCATCGAGATTCGGCTCGACGTTATCGGAGTCGTAAAGAAGCACGCCGCCTTCTTTCAGGAAGTCGACGTGATCCTGGTAACTGTGCTGGTAAAACGCGACGAGGAAATCGGCTTCGTCGCCGGCGGAAAGCACTTCACCGTTACCGATGCGGACTTGGAAAATCGACGGGCCGCCGGAAATGGTGGCGGGAATCGTCATGTAAGTCATGACTTCCTGGTCGCTCCGGCCGGCGAGCCGGGCGAGGAAAGCGCCGGCGGACTGGATGCCATCCTGCGAGTTGCCGGCGAGGCGGATGACGGCGTCGTCGATGCTTTCCGGACGAAGATCGGCGCGCTCGGGAGCGCCAGGAGGTGGTTTGGTTTCGGGCGAGCTAGGAGTTGGGTTCACGCAGCGGATAAGGTGGTCGTTAAAATTATGAGTTTAGCCCTCTACTCTCAGGCAATGCTGCCACGATTTCCAGCGCGAATCCGAGCGCAGCTCCGGCCTCTAGTTGCCGGGGAGCAGCTTTCGCAGGGCTCGTCGGATATCCTCCGGCGTCGACGGATGGGGCCGTGGCGTCGGTTTGCGGCGCGGTCGCGGGGTGGCCTTTTCGCGATCGGGGGAAGGATTATCGGCAGGCGACGGCGTGACCGCCGGCGCAGCGCTTTCCGATGGGGAAGGCGAAACTTCGGCGTCGTTAGGCGGAGTGGGCTTCAGGGGGTTCTCGTGAGGCGGAGGGGGCTGGGCCTCGTTCGTCTGCACGTTCGCGCCGCGTTCTTTGTAAATGTTCTGCTTGTCCGTCCCATCGAAAGTACACCTGGTCAGGCTGACCTCGCTTTGCACGCAGGCGCCCACCGCGAAATAGCGGCTCCCACTAAAGCGACAATTCTCCAAGGTCACGGTGGCCCGCTCGGACGATTTTCCCCGCACCCCGGCGATCACGCCCCGCGCATTGTTCGCGAAGTCGGAATCCGAGATGCTCGCCTCCCCGTTGGAACGCACGAAAACTCCCGAGTCGGTGTTGCCTGCGACCTTCAGTCGGGTGGCCTGCAGGCGGGTGCCCTTGTCGAGCGCGATGATGCCATCCTGGTTTTCTCGGAATTCCGCATCCTCGATCGTCGCGCTACTCCCGGCGACCAGGCCGACGCCTGTCCGATTATGCAAAAATTGGGAGCGCCTGACTTCGGCCTGCCCACCACCCGCACCTCGATCGCCGACCGCGAGACCGACGCTTCGGGTCCCGGAAATCTCCGTGTCCTCCAGGATCACTTTGCCGCCCGCGTAATGGCCACCGCGAAATAGTGTTTTCGATTCCCATCAACGACCGTGATTTTCATTGGCCAACTTGAGTTATCCACGGTGTAGGAACCTTCGATCACCCAGTCCCTGCCTTCATCGGGCCGCCCCATCAGCCGGAATTCGCCCTCGGTAAAGGTCACGTCGACCGTCAGCGATATTTCCGGACCGACCCCCGGACCGACCCCTTTCCACCTTCCGATGAGATCCTCAGGATTCTGAGGAATCAGATGGAGTTCGCCCCGCCCAAACTTGTCAATGACATCTCCCATGGCATCTCCTTCGTCCTTCGATGTCGCCGGCACATCCGAGTCCAGCACAGGCGGCTTTCGCTCCGAGGCGCCAATGCCAAGCAGGACGAAGAAGAAAACGGTGCAAGCGACGACCAGCACCAAGAGGGTGCGGAGGCGGATTCTCGATCTCTTCCAGACAACAAAAGCGAGACCCAGTTCGGCAAGAAGCGCCAACAGCTTTAGCCCGGCGGCGATGGGCGCGAAAATCATCATCGCGAAACCAAAGACCAGACAAATAATCGCGGCAGCAGTTACGAAGAAGCGGCCGATTCTCGCCTTCGTCGTAGCCGGGGCTTTTGTCGCTGTTTCGGTTGACCGGCGTTTCGGATCGACCTCTTCGGCCGACGGAGGCGGCGCCGCCTGCTCCTTCACCGAAGCGGGCTCGGGCAGCTTCGGAGCCGAGGCAGGAGCGTCGAGTCGAGGCGCCGGTTTTCCGCACGCCGCACAAAACCGCGCCTCTTGCGGGATCAAGGCTCCACAATTTAAGCAATACATGGCCGGTGCGGGCTAAGTTTCTGTTGGCGACTGTTACAGGCCGGCCCACCGCGCCGTCGAGACTATTCTACCTTGGTTTCCGATCGGCTAGTCCGTTTCTTCTCGACCGCGGTCACGACCACGATATCTGAATCGTCGCTCGAGCCGGTGACCCCGTCGGCAATCTCTTCTGGGTGCCAG
Source organism: Chthoniobacterales bacterium (assembly GCA_039923575.1). GTDB lineage: Bacteria > Verrucomicrobiota > Verrucomicrobiia > Chthoniobacterales > UBA10450 > Palsa-1392. Next base: position 1,187 of record JBDTCM010000060.1, on the reverse strand, counting down.
CTATCTGGAATGTCAACCGTAACCATGAAAGTCCCAAGCGCGGAGTCCGTACTGGCACCTCGGCTTCTTCTCGTTAGGCATTCATTTCCGGCTCGTGCTTCACGGCCTGGCGCAGATCGCCGATGTTCTTTTTGTCCTCCCTCTTGTGTTTATATGGCTTGCACAAAGCACACGAGGATCCTTTTCGCGCCTTATAGCGGCCTTTGGTCAGCTTACCTTTCATGGTTCGGTCTATACCTCTTTTTATATCCTCCGGGTTCTTCGATGTCTGGGAGCGTTACACCCAACCGAGCAATCCAAAGTATTCGCCCACCATTCTGGCCGAGACGAGCGCATCTACGCTCGGGAACGTCAGGCCCGCGCGGACTTCTCCCCGATCGAGCATGTGCCTCAGTTCAGCCCTCTCGGCCTCGTCGGCCGGCCGCGGCAAATTTTCGAGAGCGCTCCAGTGAAAGAAGGCCGCTCCTTCCCACGGTTCGGGGTCGCCCTCGACGAAGTCCCAAACTCTCTCGGAACCGAACCAACCAAAGGCCAGGGCGCGAACCGGACGGCCCGATCGCCAATGATGATAGCGAAAGGCCTCCGACACGCTCGAATATCCCAGCCAGAGAATGTCGGTATCGAGTTCGGCGGAGAGGACGGCGAGTTCCGCAAGATCGCCGTCCGTCGGCCTGTCGTAGCGGGAAAGCTCGACGGTCGCGAACTCCGATGGTGCGTCCGCCAACAGCGTCCCGTGATGGGCCAAACGCCCAGCCAGCGTAGCCGACTCCGGTGCGCGCACGTGAATCGCGAAGAGTGTGCCCATGCCTTCTCCGCCAGCTAACAGGATTTCCGCCCGCCCGCGAGATGTCCTGGCGCGCGTGCCGGTGGCGGGCGAAGCGACGCCTTCGCCACCCTAGGCTCCCGGCGGTGTCCGAAGCTTAAATTCGTGCACTCTCGTCAGCCGCTTGAAGTCTTCTTCCCGGCGCGCGATGTGGTTTCCGGGGACACCTGGCTCGATCGCGTTGGCCAGCGGATGATTTTTCCAAAAAGTGAGAGCCTTTTCCAAGTCGCCTCGAGCCCCGGCGATGTCGCCGGATGACTCCTTCACGCTGGCGAGTTTGTCGTAGAGCCAGGCAACCTCGGGACTCTGTCCTCCCCTGAGCAAAAGTATTTGCAAAGCGGCTTCGTAGCTGGCCTGGGCATGC
>JBDTCM010000059.1:0-3307 GCA_039923575.1 Chthoniobacterales bacterium | reverse complement strand
GGTTACGCCCGGCCATTAATGGAGAAGCGCGTCGTCGGGGTGGTCAACGTCGCCTACCTGTTCGCGCTCTCGCAGTTTTTCATGGCCTGGATCATCGCCGCGCTCTACGTCCGCGCCGCGCATCGTTTCGATCGTCAGGCCCGCGAGATCATCGCGAAGGATTCCTCCACGCGATGATCTCTTTTCCTCCTACTCCTACTCGTCCTCGTCCTCGTCCTCGATCTGGCGAGTTTTCGAGGACGAGGACGAGCACGAGCACGAGGAAGAAAAGGAAGTCATGACACCGGCCCTTGGGATGTTCCTGCTCTTCGTGTTGATCACGCTCGGGATCACCGCGTGGGCAGCGCGCCGCTCGCAAAGCGCCGCGGCCTTTTTTACGGCGAGTCGGCGCATCACCGGCTGGCAGAACGGCGTCGCCGTCGCGGGTGACTACATGAGTGCGGCGTCCTTTCTCGGCATCGCGGGACTGATTGCGTTCTACGGCTACGACGGTTTCATGTTTTCCGTCGGGTGGCTGGTCGCGTATCTCACGGTGCTGCTGGTGGTCGCGGAGCCGCTCCGGAACGCGGGCAAATATACGATGGCAGACGTGCTCGCCTACCGATTGAATCCGCGGCCCGTCCGCGCCATGGCGGCGCTGAGCACAATCACGGTCAGCACTTTTTACATGATTGCGCAGATGGTCGGCGCGGGGGCGCTCGTCGCGCTCTTGTTAGGCAGTTCCCACGTCACCTACCAGGCCGCGGTCATCGGGGTGGGCTTACTCATGATCATCTATGTCGTCTTCGGCGGGATGCTGGCGACGACCTGGGTGCAGATCATCAAGGCGATTCTGCTCATGGGCGGAACGATCCTTCTGAGCATTCTCGTGCTCGCACACTTCGGCTGGAGCCTGACGAACTTCTTCGATGCCGTGACGCACGTCAGCTATCACGAAAAAGGCGAACTGGTGACGAAGAATTTTCTCGATCCCGGGCTGCGCTACACCGCCGCTAATCACGGCGCGCTCGATCTCATTTCGTTAGGCATGGCGCTTGTTTTCGGCACCGCGGGTTTGCCGCACATTCTTGTTCGTTTCTATACCGTACCGGATGCGAAGACGGCTCGGGTCAGCGTCGTCTGGGCGATGGTCCTGATCGGGAGCTTTTACATCATGACGACGTTCCTCGGCTTCGGCGCCGCGACCATCGTGGGGCGCGATTTTATCAGCGGGCACGGGGGCAACAACATGAGCGCGCCGCTCCTCGCTCAGGCCCTGGCGGGCGATATCTTCTTTGCCTTCATCGCCGCGATCGCTTTCGCCACCATCCTCGCGGTCGTCGCCGGCCTGACGATCAGCGCGTCGACTTCCTTCGCGCACGATTTTTATACCGCGGTCATTCACAAGGGCACCGGGCGGCGTCCAGGCGAAGAAGTGCGCGTCGCGCGGATCACCGCGTTCTTTGTCGGTGCGATCGCGATCGGCGTTGCGATCTTGTTAGGCAAAGACGCCAACGTTGCCTTCCTCGTCGCGCTCGCCTTCGCAGTGGCCGCCTCGGCCAATCTGCCCGTGATCGTGCTCTCGCTTTTCTGGAAACGCTTCAACACCGCCGGCGCGGTCGGCGGGTTGGCGACCGGCCTCCTGGCATCGCTGGTCCTGATCGCGCTGAGCCCGAGCATCATGAAAGTCGACCCGCCGACAGTGGTCGGCGCGGCGCGTCATCTCATTCAACGGCCGCCGATTTTCCCGCTCGAAAATCCGGGCATCCTCAGCATCCCGCTCGGATTTCTCGGTGCCATCCTGGGAACTTTCCTGCGTCGCGAACCGGAAGCAGAAGCGCGTTTTGCCGAACTAATTGTGCGCGCCAACACCGGGCTTGGTGCCGAGCAGGCCACGCTCGAGTGAATTACACGCCATCCTCGAAGATCGTTCTGGACGCATTCACGCTTTGCGTCGAGCCTACGATAACAAACTAGAAAGTTATTCATATGAAGATGTTTACACCTCTGTTCGCTATCACACTCGCCGCTTTCGCCTTCGCGCCCTGCGTGCAGGCGCAAGGTGGCTCCGCCGATTCCGAAGCCATCAAGACAAAGCTCACCCAAATGGAAAACGACTGGGTCAAAGCCCTGATCGGTGAAGACCACGGCGCGGCCGCGTTGGGAGACTTGGTCGCGGACGATTATGCCGGAGTCAATCCCGATGGAATCCATCAGGACAAAGCAGCCATGATTGAAGAGACAAAGAAGGAGACCGGCGTCCTGAGTTCGGCCGTCAACGAGAGCATGGAAGTGCACGTCTACGCGCCGAACTTCGCCACGGTCAGAGGAAACACGACGGAAAAAGGCAAGAACAAACACGGGAAAGCATTCAGCCGCACTTACGCCTGGGTCGACACCTGGATGGAGCGCGACGGCAAATGGCAGTGCGTCGCCGAGGCGCTGACGCTCGTGCCTAACAAGAAGTAAATTCGCCGATCGTCCGGCGAAGAGACAATCAGGTGGCCGCGACCCCGGCGGTCACCTTTTCCCACTGTGCGGTCAGCCGCTCCAACTCGCCGGTCACGGCGGAGAGCTCGCGATTGATCGCAACGGCGCGCCCGTCCGGCTCATAGGCCGCCGGATCTTCCAACGCGGCGACCAGTTCCTTTTGCTGACCTTCGAGAGTGGCAATTTGCATTTCAAGATCGTGGACGCGCTTTTCGTTTTCGCGGCGGGTTTTGGCCAAAGCTTTGCGCGCTTCGGCTTCGGCCCTTTTTTGTTCCTTTTGCTCGCGCATTCCGCCGGTCTGGGCAATCGGGACGACCGGTTGTGCATTCGTTAGGCCATTGCCCGCGGTCAAGGCGGCGCGCTCCGAGGTGGCCTTCGATTTATCGAGATAATACTGATAATCGCCCACGTAAGGCGTGAGTTGGCCGGCGTTGATATGCAGGACGCTACTCGCGATCGCGCGAATAAAATGCACATCGTGGCTGATGAAAATGAGCGTGCCTTCGTATTGCGAGAGCGCCCCAATCAAGGCATCGATCGAGCCGACGTCGAGGTGTGTCGTCGGCTCATCCATGAGGAGAAGATTCGGCGGGTAGAGCAACAGTTTGACGAGCGCGAGACGCGACTTCTCGCCACCGCTCAGGACGCCGACGGTTTTGAAGACATCGTCGCCCCGGAAGAGAAACGAGCCGAGAACGGTGCGGGCGGTCTGCTCCGAGACCGGATCGGGCGAATCGAGCACGGTCTCGAGAACGGTTTGCCTGACGTCAAGCGTCTCGACCCGATGCTGTGAAAAATAACCGACCCGGACGTTGTGCCCGAGCACGCGTTCGCCACT
>JBDTCM010000058.1:0-4944 GCA_039923575.1 Chthoniobacterales bacterium | reverse complement strand
TCGCCCTACCGAGGGCGGCGGTTAAAGCCGCCGCACGCGAAAGATGTGGGCGGGTTGGATGCCGGGATGGAGCGCCACGTAGTTGCGCTTGCCGTACCAGACGTAACGATCGTTCGTCAGGAGATCGTGCACCTCATAGGTGTTGCCGAAGAGTTCGCCAAACGCTTCAACCGGCACTTCGACGAATCCAGTCTGCGTGTTGACCGGGTCGAGATTGACGATCACGAGCACGATACTGTCCCGCGCTGGCGTGATCTTGCTGTAGAAAAGGAGGGCCTCGTTGTCGACCGGATGGAAGAGCAAGTTGTCGTAGAAATGGAGCGCGCGATTCTCGCGCCGGATCCGGTTTAACTGTGTGATCAGCGGCTTGATGTTTCCCGGGCCGTTCCAGTCGCGCTCCTTGAGCTGATATTTCTCGGAATCAAAATACTCCTCGCGTCCGGGCAGGGCGGCGTTTTCGCAGAGCTCGAAGCCGCTGTAGATGCCGTAGACACTCGACAAAGTCGCGGCCAGCACCGCGCGGATCTGGAATATCGGCCGCCCGCCGGTCTGGAGGTGAAGGGGCAGGATGTCGGGCGTGTTGGTGAAGAGATTTCCTCGGAAATATTGGCGCATTTCCGTCTGCGTGAGCTCGGTAAAATATTCAGTCAGCTCCTGCTTGCCGGTGCGCCAGGTGAAATAGGTGTAGCTCTGGGTGAAGCCGGCTTTGGCCAGCGCCTTCATCATTTTCGGGCGGGTGAAAGCTTCCGAGAGAAAAATGGTGTCGGGAAATTTCTCGCGCACCCCGGCGATGAGGAACTCCCAAAACGCGACCGGCTTGGTGTGCGGATTATCGACTCGAAAAATGCGCACCTCGTGTTCGGCCCAGAAAAGGATGATGCTTTTCATTTCCTCCCAGAGCTCGAGCCAGTTGGGGCAGCGAAAATTGAGCGGATAAATGTCCTCGTATTTCTTGGGCGGATTCTCGGCGTATTTGATCGTGCCGTCGGGGCGTTTGTAGAACCACTCCGGATGCTCCTCGACATAGGGATGATCGGGCGAGCAATTGATCGCGAAATCGAGTGCGATCTCGAGCCCGCGGCGGCGAATTTCTTTTTCCAGCCAGGCGAAATCCTCAAAAGTGCCTAACGCCGGTTCGATGTCCTTGTGGCCGCCGCCGTTGGGGCAGCCGAGGTGGCGATTGCCGATCGCGTAAGGCACGCCCGGTTCGCCCGGCTGGCAGGTGACGGAGTTATTGCGGCCTTTGCGATTGGTCAGGCCGACGGGATGGATGGGTGGGAAATAAATCACGTCGAAGCACATCGCTTTGGCGTCGTCGACTCGCCCGAGGCAGTCGCGGAAGGTCGAAGCGTGCTCGGCCCGCCCTTCGGCAGAGCGGGGAAAAAACTCGTACCAGGCGGCGGTGCGCGCCTGCACGCGATCGACCGTCACCTGCGGTTGCGGTGTGTACTGAGTCGCGCCCGTGCGCGCGGCGTAGGTCGCCATCAGGACTTCGAGTTCGCCGGCATGCGTGATTCGGTGGACGACCGCGTCGGTCGCCGTTCGCATTTGCTCCGCAAATTCGCGCAATCGTTTGCCATCGGCGCCGCGGGCGCGTTTTGCCGCGGCGGTGAGGAGCGCGGCGCCTTCGAGTTTCTCACTCGTCAGCTCCGTGAGCCCGGCTTCAAATTTTGCGGCAAATTCATGCTGCCAGCCGGCGAAAGTATCGGTCCAGGCTTCGACGGTGTATTCGTAGGTGGCGTTCTCGTAGAGGGAAAAAACGCCGCGCCAGCGATCGTTCTCGATCAGCTTCATGGCGGTCTCGTGCCAGCGCGATTGGCCGAGAACGCGCCACTTCAACGATGCCGCGACAATGTCGTGGCCGTCCTTGAAAATGTCCGCTTCCACCGTCACGTCTTCGCCGACGACGCGCTTGATCGGGTAGCGGCCGCCGTCGACGAGCGGTTGCAGATTCTCGATGACTGCGGCGGCGAATTGGCTGGGCATCGTCACCAATCAACCGAGATACACCGGCCGGGAAAGGGTAATATTGTAGACGCTTCGCTCTGCGAAGCGCGGGTGTGCGCCTCGACATCGAGAATATTTCGCTGCCGGCGACACTTTCCCCCGCGCTTCGCAGAGCGAAGCGTCTACAAGCGGGCTCGCGTCAAATCGCGAAGTAGAACGCGGCTTCGTAGAGGCCCGAGGTGCGCGTTTCTTCCCGGCGCACGGGCGTCTTGAGCACCTTCTCAAACATCTCCTGCTCGAGCCGGCCGATGATCTCGTATTTCTCGATCAAATTCATGATCGGCGAATGACATTCTAAAATCTGGGGGCCGCCTTCGTTCGGTTCGTTGACGAATTGCGACATGTGGCCCTCCTCGTCGCGGATGGCCGCGAGTGACTTGGCGCGCTCTTCCACCGTTTCGCCCCTGACCTTTTCCTGCAGCCCGCGCGTCTTCCGCTCGAAGAGATTATAGAGCAGTTTTTCCGGGGTGTTTGTGCCATGGATTTCCTCAATTGAATGCAACAAATCCAGGGTGAAGGCGTTACTGTCGGCCTGGAAAAGCCCGTGGCTGCGGCGGGTCAGGCGATAGACCATCTCGGGCCGTCCCATTCTTTGCGGGCGTCGCCAGGTATCGAGATAACCGTCGCGCTCGAGGGTGAGGCAATGCTGCTTGATGCCCATGTAGCTCATCTTCATCTTCGCGACGAGCTGGTTGACGGAGAGACCGCGCGTCCGTTTGAGCGTGTTGAGAATTTCAAGTCGCTGGGTGCGACCAATTTCGGCGAGTAATCTTTGATTCACGGGGACCTCCGGGTCGAACTATTAGGGCAAAACCCGTTTATACGCAGAGCGCGCATTCATTCGCAAGCAAATCTCTCCGCGTCGGGCGCTTTTCGGAGTCGCTGCTCCCCCACGATTTCCGCAGGAGAGCAGCCACTGAGATTCCGACAAAGCAACCTTCCTACCCTTTATCGTAGAACGCCTTGCTCTTGAACTTCTTGCCGTCGGCGTCGGTGCCGTTGATGTTGACGACGCGAGATCTCCCATCCTTTGCCACGGTGATGGTGCCCGACCACAGCTTCTTGCCATCCTTCATCCCTGTGATGTCGTTGGTGTGATCATTGACCATCTTGTACATCACCGCGTCGTACGGCAGGTTGCCTTTCACGGGATAGACTTTCCCGTCGAATTTGCCCACCCACGTGCTGTGAGTTGGCTTTTCATCTTTATCCATGCCTTCCACTGTGACCTTGATCTGGTCCCCTTTGGCGGCGGAATAGACTACTGTCGTGTTCTTGCCCGTTCCGGGAGTGAGCTTTGACTTCGCTTCGTTGAGCTTCCACTTGCCCATCTGCGGACTTTCCGCGAAGCACATTGCGGCTGCTGCAAAAGACAGCGCCAGAGTAATTACCATCGTTCGAGTTTTCATCATGGCGCGATTCCGCGCAGGAATAGTGTTGGCAGTCAATGCTATTGTTTCGCTGAAAACTCGCCGCGCTTCAGAGTAGCTACGGACCTCGACCTTGCGCAAAATTACGCTTGAAGCAGAGCCGTTCAACGAAGGCGATTCGTTGACACCGGATCGAAGAGATGGGCTTTGGCCACGTTCATCTCAAACTGCAGTCGGCGCCCCGCTTCGCGATGATCGAACGCGCCCTGGCTCCGGCAAGTCAGCGTGTGCGCGCCGGTTTGCAGATAGAGATTTGTCTCTGCCCCCATTGGCTCGACGATGTCGACGATGGCCGGGAAACCAACGCCGGCCGCCTTGCCTTCTTTGCGGGAAAATGTCGCGACCTCCAGATCTTCCGGCCGAATTCCGAGGATCACTTCCTTGCCGATAAACTCTTTTGCCGCCGGTCGTTCCGCCGTCGGGAAAGTAATCTCGATTGTGCCGCCCTCGATTTCGCAAAAGCGAATTTTGTCTCCGTCCTGCTTCAAAGTGCCGGCGATGAAATTCATCGGCGGGCTGCCGAGAAAACCGGCCACGAACAAGTTCACCGGTTCGTTGTAGAGCGTGAGCGGGGCATCGTTTTGCTGCACGATGCCGTTGTCCATGACCACGATCCGATCGCCCATCGTCATCGCCTCGACCTGGTCGTGCGTGACGTAAATCATCGTCGCCTGGAGCCGCTGATGGAGCTTGGTGATTTCGGTCCGCATCTGCACCCGCATCTTGGCGTCGAGATTGGAGAGCGGCTCATCGAAGAGAAATACTTTCGGCTGGCGCACGATCGCGCGCCCGACCGCGACCCGCTGGCGCTGGCCGCCGGAGAGCGCTTTCGGTTTGCGATCGAGCAGGTTCTCGATCCCGAGGATGCTGGCCGCGTCGACCACGCGTTTCTTGATTTCCGGTTTGGGAAATTTCCGCAACTTCAAACCGAAGGCGAGATTGTCGAAGACGCTCATGTGCGGATAGAGCGCGTAATTCTGGAAGACCATCGCGATATCGCGGTCCTTCGGCGCGACATCGTTGACCCGTTTCTCGCCGATGTAGATGTCGCCCTTCGAGATTTCCTCGAGCCCGGCGATCATGCGCAGGGTGGTTGATTTCCCGCAACCCGACGGCCCGACGAGCACGACAAACTCGCGGTCCGCGATTTCGAGGCTGACGTCGTTGACCGCAGTCACATCCGCGCCTTTGTCGCCGGGGTAAATTTTGAAAACGTTTTTAACGGAGACCTTGGCCATGGCGAGGCGCCAAAGCTAGGGAACGGGCTCGCGAGGGTCAATTCTTTCTGGGGAGCGCGGGCGCCTCGCCCGCTCTTGGAGGCGCCTCGCCTCCAAGGCACGCGCGGGCGGGTGAGTAACGAACGGAGCGAAAGGGGGTGCGTAGTTTCGGGCAGCGTTTCCTCCGAGCGACGCGTGAAAGTTTTACGATATCTTTTCTGCGCGTGTGTTGGACGCGAGGCGCCTCCAACGGCGGGCGACGCGCCCGCGCTCCCCAGCGGGGAGGACGC
>JBDTCM010000057.1:0-7281 GCA_039923575.1 Chthoniobacterales bacterium | reverse complement strand
AATTTTGCGGTCAAAAAGCGGATCAAGAAATTCAAACCGCGCCCGCCCGATGCGGCCGACGGCACCTGGCGGATGCAGCAGCAGGACATCGATCGGGTGCAGGAATTCCGGAAATGCATCGAGTGTTTCCTTTGCCAGGACGTCTGCCACGTCCTGCGCGATCACCACATGCACGATCAATTCATCGGACCGCGCTTCCTCGTTTACGCCGCCGCGCTGGAGATGCACCCGCTCGACACCGAGGACCGGATCGAGGAATTGCGCGAGGCGCAGGGGATCGGCTTTTGCAACATCACCAAGTGCTGCACCAAAGTCTGCCCGGAGGACATCCACATCACCGATAATGCCATCATCCCCTTGAAGGAGCGGGTGGTGGACGAGTATTATGATCCGTTCGGCTGGCTTTGGAAAAAGATCCGGCGAAAGAACGAGCGTGCGCCTAACGACCATGTCTGAGCTCAAATTACTTTCCAAGCAGGCGATTCCGGCGGCGCTGGAAAAGGCGGAGCGCTATCGGCTCCTGAACGAACCGGGCGAGGCGGAAAGCATCTGTCTCGATATCCTGCAAGCGGACCCGGGAAATCAAAGCGCCGTGATCACGCTCCTGCTGGCAGTGACCGATCGCTTCAGCAAGGGATACGGGGTGAGCGACACGCAGGCGAATCAGTTACTCGCGCAAATCAAAGGCGAGTATGATCGCGCCTATTACGCCGGGATCCTGTCCGAGCGCCGCGCGAAAGCGAAGCTCGCGCAGGGCAGCCCGGGTGCGGCGCACTACGCCTACCACGAACTTTGCGAGGCCATGCGGCAGTTCGAGCGGGCGGAGAAAATCCGGCCGCCGGACAACGACGATGCGCTCCTGCGCTGGAATACTTGCGCCCGCATGATGGAGAAGAACAAACTGGTCGCGCGCGAAGAGGACCGGAGCGAGCCGGTGTTGGAGTGAGCGCGGCGCCAGCGGCGCAGGCTATCGATCGGGACCCCGCCGCCGTCCGGGCGATGTTTGGGCGGGTGGCGCGACGCTACGATCTCGCGAATCATCTGCTCAGTGGCGGGCTCGATTTTTGGTGGCGACGGCGCGCCTCCGAGATCGTCAGGCAATGGCAACCGCGGCGCGTGCTCGACCTCGCCACCGGCAGCGGCGATCTCGCCCAAACGATCGCGCGAAAACTGCCCGAAGCCGAGATCACCGGGGCCGACTTTTCTCCCGAGATGCTGGCGGTCGCGCGGGAAAAAGGCCTGACGAACATGGTCGTGGCCGATGCGCTGCAGTTGCCCTTTGCGAACGCGAGCTTCGACGTCGTGACGGTGGCGTTCGGCTTGCGCAACATGGCGGATTGGGGCACGGCCCTCACGGAGATGGCGCGGGTTCTCGCGCCGGGCGGTCACGTTTTGGTCCTCGATTTCTCTCTCCCGGAAGGCTCGTTACGCCCGCTTTATCGCGCCTACCTGCATCATTGTCTCCCTCGGCTCGCCGGGATCATCACAGGACAAAAGGCGGCCTACGATTATCTCGGGGATTCGATCGAAAAATTCCCGAGCGGCCAGGAAATGTGCGGCCTCATGGAAGCGAACGGCTTCAGAGACGCGAACGCGGAGCCGCTCACCGGCGGGATTGTCACGATCTATTGCGCGACCCGATCAGGATAGCGCAAGCTTCCAGCCGGCTTTACTGTCCCGGCACGGCGATCGGCGAACTGACCGCGGCGGGAGCGGGAGTCGCGCTCGGCGAAGGCGAGACGCCGACTTCCCTGGCGAGGCGCAATTTGAAGGCGGTAAAATCAGGATTGCTGAGCAGGAAGGTTCCGTCGCGTTCATCGATTTTGGCGAACCACATCCCTTCCTCATTCTGGTTGCCGATGGTGAGTTTGTGGAGCGCTTTGTCGTCGGGCGAAGTGGTGAAAGTCAGGACGAGCAGCGGCTTGTCGAAGCCATGGGCGGGCGCGGTCGCGCCCACCCAGCGCACGGCGCGCAGCGAAGCGAGGCTGTTGAGCAATGACTCGAGATCGTTGCGATCGATCGTGCCCTCGCCTTTAATCCATTTCCAATCCTTCGGCCCGTTGCGAACGAGCGATTCCTCGCGATCCGTCACACGCGAGAGCCGATGAATCTCGTCAGGCTTGAACTTGAAAATCGCCAGCTCCTGCCATTGCAGCGGATCGACCCAGATCTTGCCGAGCAATTCGTGATTCACCGCTACGATGAACGGCTCCTCGTCGACCCGGGCGTAGACTTCGTTGCCGTCGATTTTTCCGAACGAGAGAGTGAGGAAGGGGTGCTCGCCGGCGCCCGTTTCCGCCGTGTTTTCAGAGGCGAAAGAGCTGAAGGTGAGGCGCAGTTGCGGCTCGTCGAGCCCATACTTCGGCAAATCCGACGCGGTGTCGGCGACGAACTTTGTCACCTGCTCGGCGTTCAGGGTGTCGAGGAGACGGCGCACTTCGTCGCCATTGGCCGGCTGGTTGTCGCGGCTCGCCAGCGTCCAGTTTTGATCCTTGCGCGCGAGCACGATCTTGGGCTGCCCGGCCGCTTCGAGATGGATCCGATCGAGGTTGTTGGTGTCCAGCCTAACGAGATGACGATCGCGCAAATCATTCGGGCGCGCGTTTAAGATCTCCTCCGTTTTTTTCGGCAGCGCATAGACTGCCCCGCGCGGGAGATAGCGGGCGTAGATCGCGTCTTTGATTTTCTCTGCGACAGCGCCGATTTGCAGGGTCCGGCCTACTTTATCGTCCGCCTCGTAAATCGTGATCGAGCCGCGTGGTTCGGAGAGGCCATAGGCGTGCAAGTCGCCGCTGTCATCCGCGACAAATTCCTGGACGCGCGCATCTGTGACTTGGGCGAGCAGATCGCCAATCTTCTGATCATCGCCGCGCGCTTGCAGCGGCTTGACGATTTCCCAGTGCTCGTTCTTTTTCACGAGCTCGATCTCGCCGGCCGGACTCTTCAAGACCGCTCGAGTCACCTGCGCGGTGGTCAGGTCGGTCAGCTTGCGATCGCGAAAATCGTCCGGTTTTTTGGAGATATCGTTCCGCACGGTTTGCGCGGCGAGAATGACATTCTTCGAGTCCGCAAAGCGCACATACATGGTCCCTTCAAAGGCGGTGTCTTTGCCGAAAAAGATTTCGGCCGGCGCGCCGGGGCCGAGCAGCCGCAGCCGCAGCTTCGGCTGGACGAGGCCGAACTCGTTCATCCGGCCTTTGTCGGCCGTGACTTCTTTGGCCGGAATGGTGCCTTCCCGACGCCAGTTTTCGAGGTCGCTGATGAGGTTGTCGACCGCGGCGTTATCGGCCTGGTCTTTGACCGGTTCGGCGAGCCGCCATTTTCCCTGCTCGCGGCGGAGCGCGATCTTGTCTTCGCCGTTTTGGATCGCGATGCCTTTGAGTTTGTCGCGATCGAAGTTCAGGACATTGCCGGCCTGGCGTTGCGCTTCGACCGTGTTCGGCTTCTTGCTTTCGACAAACTTGATCCAAAGCCCGAGCCCAACGACGAGGAGCAGAAGGAGAAGGGTGGTTCGCGTCTTCATGCCGATTGGAAGCCATGCGGGGGGAGTGATGGAGTATTGGAGTAATGGAGTAATGGAGTAAGCGAGCCGTTGCACTCCGCCGCAATTCGCGCGCTCAGTTTCGCTCTTCCGTAATATCCCATCACTCCATTACTCCATCTCCTCACGCGCGCCGCCGCCACCAGACCAGGAGGCCGAGGATTGCCGGCACCAGGGGCATTAAGATCAGAATGATCCAGCGCAGGCTGCTCAAGGCCTTCTCATCGAGGCTGAACGTGAGCGTCTGCGGAATTTTCGGCGCGATCCCGATCATCTGTTCGCGACTGAGGAGCCAGTTGATGCTGGCGGAAACGAAATCGAGCCCCTGCTGGTCCTGGGTGAGCGCGTTGTCCTGGATGAACGTGGAATTACTCACCACGACGAGGCGCGCGGAATTGATCTGGACGCGCTCATCGGCGCTCCCGCCTTTTTCGACCGAGGCGGCGATGGTGAGGGGATCGCCGTGATCTCTGGCTGGGTCGAACTCGAGGAGCGCTTCGACGGTCGTGTTGTAGTCGGTCTCGCCCCAGTAACCCTTCTCCGGTTGCACCAGCGGCGCGAGATGGATGTTCGCAGCCGCGACCCGTTGCGGTTCGAGGGTTAACGAACTAGTCGGTCCAAAAAACGGCGCGCGCACGTTGGCCAGTCGTTTGGTGACCGGATTGTCGGGCATAAAATGCGCCACGACATCGCGCACCCGCGCCACTTCCTCGATGCCGGTCTTGACCATTGCCATGAGGCGATCGTCATCCTCTTTGACCCCGAGCTCGTTCAGAAAAGCGAGCAACTTGGGCGTTTTCGCGGCCGGATCGAGGAGCAGGAGGATGCGGCCATCCTTGTTCCAAAAATCGCGCAGCAGTTTCATCTCGCGATCGGAGAAATCGTATTGCGGGCCGGCGATGACGATCGCTTTCAAGTCGGTCGGAATCGCCGGCACCTCGAACAAATTCAGCTCCTGCAGATTGATGTTTTCGTTCTCGATAAACGTCTTCAGGACGGAGACCGGACTCCCTTCGCCGAGGGTCGGCTCCTTGTGACCCACGACCCAGCCGACCGTATTTTTCTTTCCTTCCACGACGTCGATGAGCGCGCTCGTGATCGCTTGTTCGCCTTTGAAGGCGGTCACTTTCGGCGGTTCGCCAAACATTGGATTGCCCTGGTCCATGTCGGCCATTTCCGACGCCTTGACGGTCTTGTTGCGACCTTCGTAGTCGACGATCAGGACACTCTCGTCCGTCACCACTTTGTATTTATCGAAGAGTTCTTTGGCTCTCGTCAGGTTGCGCTCCGGGTCGACGTACTCGACGTCGATCTTGCCGCGCGAGGCGTATTGATATTCGGTCAGTAGATTTTGCACGTCGCCCGTGATGGGGTTTTGCGCGCCGAAGAAGACGGTTATTCGCACCTTGCCCTTGATGCTGTCGAGGAAGTGTTTCGTCTTGTCGGAGAGCGCGTATTTTTTGTCGCGCGAAAAATCCCAACGCCGGTAATGCTCAAAACCGAGGTAGTTCACCATCGCGGCAAGGACGATGATGATCAGGACCTGCACGATGACGTTCAGCCCGATCTGGAAACGGTGGATCTTTTTCGGTTTAGCCGCGCTTTCGCTGGATTCGTTAGACATCATTATTGGGAGCCACGGATTGACACGGATGAAACACGGATGGGGCAAAGAGAAAACCCTTCGCTCCCCTCTTTTATCCGTGTTTCATCCGTGTTCATCCGTGGCCAGAAAAAATCAGAGTCTCCATTTCCGGGTTTGGAATGCCTGATAGGTGAAGGTAAGCATCACGATCGTCATGCTGAGGTAGAGGACCATCGGGCGGGTATCGATCTGGCCGCGCGAGAGCATCCCCATTTGTTCGATGGCGGAGAAATAGCCGAGCAGCTGCCGCGTCTCGGAGCTGACGTCGAGGAGGATAAACGAAACGAGCCCGAGAAAGAAAAGCAGAGTGATGGTGGCAAAGGAAATAATCGCGGCCACGATCTGGTTTTTCGTCAGGACGGAAGCGAAACAACCGATCGAAAGATAAAACATCCCGAGGAGCAGGATCATGAGGTAGCCACCGAGGTAAGCGCCGGTGGAGCCGGCCGCGGGTTGGTGCGTGATCGCCTGGAAGATGACGAAATAGAAGAGCGTCGGGAGCCAGAGCACGATGTAAAAAAAGAGCGCGCCAAAATATTTCGAGAGCACGACCTGCCAGTCGCGCACCGGCGCGGTCATGAGCGGTTCGATCGTGCCGAGTTTAAACTCCTCCGCGAAAAGTCGCATCGTGATGAGCGGAAAAATGAGGACGAAGGCGAACCAGAAAAAGACGGAATTGAAGAAGGCTTCCTGGACCGAGTAGGGGACCGCCCGCTGGTTCATGAACGAGATCTGGAAATAAAAGTCGACCCCGCTGACGAGAAGGAAAAAGACGAGGACGATGTAGGCGATGGGCGAGTAGAAATAGCTGCGAATCTCGCGCGAAAGGAGAGTGAAGAATTTTCTCATGTCCGGCGTGTTTCCGTAACACAGGCTTCCAGCCTGTCAGGTCGAGCGGGCATCCTGCCCGCAGGTTCGTAATTCGCGCCCGGCGCCCGCGTCGTGCAGGCAGGATGCCTGCGCGACGCGACAGGCTGGAAGCCTGTGTTACTCGGCATTGGTTATCTCCACGAACACGTCCTCGAGGGTTGCTTTGCGCTGCGATAACTCGCGCACCGTCCAGCGCCGGTCGCTCGCCAGCCGGAAAACTTCCGGGCGAACCTCCGCTTCCGCTTCGGCGCGGAGCGAGAAGATTTTCCAATCCCCGTCCGTCGTTAGGCTGACATCTTTCACGCCCGCGATTTTCTTGAGCTCATCGATGCCGCTATCGGCGCCGGTTTTCGCCTCGAGAATGACCCCGGTCGCGGTTCGTATCTGGCCCAACAGATTCTCCGGCGTGTCGCAGGCTTCAATGCGCCCTTTGTTGATGATGATGACGCGGCTGCAGGTCATCTCGACTTCCGGCAGGATGTGAGTCGACAGCAAAATCGTGTGCTGGCGGCCGAGATTTTTGATCAGGTCGCGCACCTGGCGGATTTGGTTCGGATCGAGGCCGCTCGTCGGCTCATCGAGAATCAACAGATCCGGCTCGTGCACGAGCGCATCGGCGAGGCCGACCCGTTGCCGGTAGCCCTTGGAAAGCGCGCCGATGAGTTTTTTCTCCACGTCTTTCAAGCCGCAAAGCTCCTTCACGTCGCCGACGCGTTCGTTGATGCGGCGATGCGGCACGTCCTTGAGCGCGGCGCGGTAATCGAGGTATTCGGTCACCCGCATGTCGTTATAGAGCGGCACGTTTTCCGGCATGTAGCCGAGGTGCGCGCGGGCCTGGAGCGATTTCTCGAAAATGTCGAACCCGGCGACCGAAGCCCGCCCGGAAGTGGGCGGCATGAAGCTCGAGAGAATGCGCATGGTCGTGCTCTTGCCCGCGCCGTTGGGCCCGAGAAAGCCCATGATTTCGCCTTTGCCGACTTCGAAATTGAGGTTTTCGATCGCGGTCTGCCCGGCGTAGCGCTTGGTGAGGTTTTCGACTTTGATCATGCGGCGGTGGAGTCTACTGACTACGCCAACAACCCGCGCGTTGGAAATTTTTCCGAAAAATTTTCAGCGCGCCTCGAGATTGACCGTCTCGACACGACGGCCGCGGCGGCGGCTGCCGATGATGCCGACCGCGAAATCCACGCTCGAGCCGGTGTCGGCGGGCGCGAGCACACGCTCC
>JBDTCM010000056.1:0-8310 GCA_039923575.1 Chthoniobacterales bacterium | reverse complement strand
TGTTGACCGAACGCTGCATTCGCAATCCGTATTTCCGGCGCGAAGTCGAAGCGGCGCGGCAGATCGTCTATGACGAACGAAGCCAAGAAGATTAAATGGCCATCCTGATCGACGAGACAAAGCGCGTCCTGGTGCAGGGCATCACGGGCCGGGAAGGCCAGGCGCGGACGCGCTTGATGCGCGAATACGGGACCAAGGTGGTGGCGGGGGTGACGCCGGGTAAAGGCGGGCAGACTGTTCTCGGCACGCCGGTTTTTAACACCCCGCGAGAGGCGGTCGAGTCGTTAGGCGAAATCGATATCTCCGTGCTCTTTGTGCCGGCGGCCGGAGTGAAAGAGGCGGCTATTTCCGCGATCGACGCGGGCATCAAACTCACCGTGCTGGTCCCGGATCGCGTGCCGGTCTGGGACGCGATGGAGATCGCGGCCGCGGCCAAAGCGAACGACGCGCGTTTCATTGGCCCCAACACGCTCGGAGTTTTGAGCCCGGGGAAAGCGGTGGTCGGCATGATCGGAGGTCGCGCGGAGAGCGCGCGGCAATGGTTCAAGCCTGGCAATCCAAACGGAGTTGGGGTGATCAGCCGCTCCGGCGGTATGGCCTCCAGCACCGGTTATTATCTTGGACAAGCGGGCGTGCGGATTTCCACTATCGCGCATATCGGCGGCGACGCGGTCCTTGGCGTGCGTATTCCGGACGCGGCGCTGATGTTCGAAGCCGATCCGCTCACCGAAGCAATCGTGATTTTTGGCGAGATCGGTTCGTCGCAGGAGGAGGAACTGGCGCAACTGATCCGCGACCGCAAAGTGACCAAGCCGGTGATCGCCTACATCGGCGGCAAGGCGGCCCGCGAAGGCACGCGTTTTAGTCACGCGGGCGCGATCATCGAGGGCAACAAAGGTACGCACGCCGGCAAGGTGAAGGAATTACGTGAAGCCGGCGCGACGGTGGTCGATGCGTTTGGTGAGTTGCCCTCTGCAGTGGTCGATATTCTTAAACGGATCAAAGGCCAAGGTTTGATGAGCGAGACCGACAGAAACGCCGTTTGGAACACCGCCGTGACGCGCATCGAACCGAATCGCGTCGCGGTTCGCGGTTACGATATCGCCGACCTGATGGGGCGCGCCTCGTTTGGCGCGGCCGTCTATTTGATTTTAACCGGCGAGCTGCCGACGCCGGCAATCGGGCGCTTGCTCGATGGGATTTTGGTTTCGTCAATTGATCACGGCGCGACGCCACCGAGCGCGCTCTCCGCGCGGACGGTTGCGTCCACCGGCGCGTCGCTCAGCGCTTCGGTCGCCGCCGGCATCATGTCGATCAATCGGCATCACGGCGGTGCGATTGAGGATTGCGCGCGGCAATTGAAAAATATCGCCGACCTCTCCACGAAGGAATCGATTTCGATGAACGAAGCGGCCACGCGCACGCTCGCGGCAATGAAAGAAGCGGGCCGGCGGATGCCCGGCTTTGGCCATCGCTATCACACCAAGGATCCACGCACCGCCCGGCTTTTCGAGCTGGCACGCGAGGCCGGGGTCGACGGCGCGCATATGCAAGCGGCGCGCGCGGTCGAAAAATCTTTCGCCGACGCCAAGAAAGCGCTGCCGATCAATGTCGACGGCGCGATCGGCGCGATCCTGGCCGACCTCGGAATGAACCCCGCGGCCTTCAACGGCATTTTCATGATTGCACGCACGCCCGGCCTGGTCGCGCACGTCATTGAAGAACAGACGCGCGAGAAACCGATGCGCCGGATCGAGCCGGTCAAGCACGGGTACGACGGCCCCGCTCCGAGGAAAATCGAATAAGGGAGGAGAGAAGTGCCAGAAACAAAAATACTGACCAAGCACCCGCGAGGAAAAAGAGGCGTCAATATCGACAGGCAAAAATACGAATCGCTCAAGAAAGCGATCCTCTCCGCCCTGAAGACCAAGGAGCTCACCCACGACGAATTATTCGAGCGACTGGATAAGAGGCTGGAGGGTAAATTCGTCGGCAGCATCCACTGGTACGGCGAAATGGTTAAGCTCGATTTGGAAGCGAGAAAATTATTGGAAAGAACTTCTTCAAAACCGCAGAAATATCGGCTGAAATCGACCTAACGATTATGAACACCACCGCTCCAACCGTCTACAGTGTCAATCAAATCGCGCAACTCTTTCCCAGCTTAAAGAAGATCAAAGCCAGGTCGTTGCGCGAGAAGGTGGCGGCGGTCTGGAGCGAGGCCATCACCACCGGCTGCGGCGGCAAAGGCTGGACCTTCAACGAGCTGCGCGCGGTCAAGTTCACTCTCCTTGCCGGCGATATCGACATGCGCTTTGTCGAGCATCTCAACTCCTGCGCGAAGCAATGCATCGCCATCGCCGACGTGCTCAAGAAATCTTTCCGCTGCTCGATTCCGATTCAGCGCGATTACCTCATCGCCGGCGCGCTCCTTGCCGATGTGGGCAAGCCGCTCGAGTTCGACAAGGACGCGTCGGGCAACGTCATCCAAGGAAAATTCGGGCAGCAGGTGCGCCATCCCTTCAGCGGCGTCGCGCTCGCCTACAAACACGGCATTCCCGGCGAAGTCATGCATATCATCGCCACCCACAGCCACGAGGGCGACAAGATGGAGCGCTCAATTGAATCGATCATCTTTCATCACGCCGATTTCGTCGATTTTGACATCGCGAAATTGCTTGCGAAACGTGCCGCAAAGAAGTGAACGGTGCTTCTGCGGTAATGCCGTATGCCACTAACGTTCGAATGGGATCTGCGCAAAGCGTGCTCGAATCTCGCCAAACACGGCGTCGGATTCTCCGATCCTGAACACTCGCTCGCCGAAAAACGTCATGTGACGATGGGAAGAGCCTTTGACGGGAAAGTGCTCGTTGTCGTTCATGCGGACCGAGGCAATAATATCCGCATCATCAGCGCCAGGCGCGCCAGCCGAAGAGAACGGAAGTTTTATGAAGAAAACACCAAATAAATCCACGCGAAAAGCGACACATGACGAATACGATTTCTCTCAAGCCGAGCGCGGGAAATACGCCCATCGCCACGCCCAGGGGGCGAACGTGGTTGTCCTGGAACCGGATGTCGCCAAGGTCTTCTCGAATTCCAAATCCGTGAACACTTCCCTGCGACGGATTATTCGTCAGCGAGCTTTGGAATTGGCGAAGTAAAAAGCGCGCGTCGAAATATGAACCTCACTCTCGTTGAAAAAATTGCGGCGCGGCATGCGGATGGCCTCGCGCCGGGAACGGCAGTACATGCCGGAGATTTCATTTCGATTCGCCCGCGCCACGTCATGACCCATGACAACACGGCCGCAGTCATGCCGAAGTTCAAGCAGATCGGTGCGACCGCGATCTCGGATCCGGGCCAGCCGGTTTTCGCAATCGATCACGATATCCAGAATGTCACGCCGAAGAACCTGGAGAAGTATGCCAAGATCGAGGCTTTCGGTCGCGATCAGGGCGTCGACTTTTATCCGCCCGGCACCGGCATTTCCCACCAGGTGATGGTGGAACAAGGTTACGTTGTTCCCGGCGCACTGGTAGTGGCGAGCGATTCGCACTCGAATTTGTATGGCGCGGTCGCGGCCCTCGGCACGCCGGTGGTGCGGACCGATGCGGCCAGCATCTGGGCGACGGGAGTGACGTGGTGGCAGGTGCCGAAAGTGGCGAAGGTGTTGCTGAAGGGAAAACTTATGCCGGGCGTCACGGGCAAGGACGTGATCATCGCGTTGTGCGGACTCTTCAACAAAGACGAGGTGCTCAATCACGCGGTCGAATTCATGGGCGACGGCGTGGCCGCTCTTTCGATGGACGCGCGCATGACGATCGCCAACATGACAACCGAGTGGGGCGCGCTCGCGGGCGTGTTTCCATTCGATGAAGTGACGGTGAAATATCTGCGCTCGCGCGTGCCCGAGTTCAGCAATCCAAAGCGGCCGGGGACGCGCGGGGCGAAGAGTCGCTCCGGCTACAGCGAGGCCGACATCGATGGCTGGTGGAAGAACCGCAGCGAGCTGACCGCGGACGCGGACGCGCATTACGCGATCGAGCTGGAGTTGGATCTGGCGACGGTCGTGCCGCATGTCTCCGGGCCTAACGAAGTCAAAACGATGGTCTCGCTCCCGGAAATGCAGCGGAAACATGTCGCGATTCAGAAAGCGTATTTGCTCTCGTGCGTGAACGCGCGCTACGAAGATTTGCATGATGCCGCGGAAGTCGTGCGCGCTGGCAAAAAACGCGTGGCCGATGGCGTGGAATTTTATCTGGCGGCGGCGAGCGCCGAGGTGCAGGCGCGGGCTGAGTCAGTTGGTGATTGGCAAACGCTGGTCGACGCCGGCGCAATCCCGTTGCCGCCCGGTTGCGGGACCTGCATCGGACTCGGGCGCGGTCTGGTCGGCAAAGGCGAGATCGCGATCAGCGCGACCAATCGGAATTTCAAAGGCCGCATGGGCGATCCTGATGCGCAGGTTTATCTCGGCTCACCGGCGGTAGTGGCGGCCAGTGCGCTGGCCGGATTCATCTGCGCGCCGCAAGACTTTGCCGAGCGGGCCGCTGGGACTGCGGTGCGACGTGCGCCCAGCAAACCGCCCTCCGATGTTTCAGTCGAGATCATCGATGGCTTCCCGCCGAGCGTGCGCGGACGCGTCCTTTTCGTTGATAAGGACAACCTGAACACCGACGGCATTTACGCGGGCAAACACACTTACCGCGACGACATGACGCCCGAACAGATGGCGGAGGTGACGTTCGAGAATTACGACCCGAACTTCAACACGCTCTACCAAAAGGGCGATGTCGTGGTCGGCGGGTTGAACTTCGGCACCGGATCGAGTCGCGAACAGGCCGCGACCGCGTTGAAGTTCAAAGGCATTCCGTGCGTGATCGCGGCGAGCTTTTCCGAGACCTACAAACGCAACGCGTTCAACAACGGCTTTGTCGTCTTCGAATGTCCGGAACTGGTGACGCATCTGCGCGCCACTTTGAAGGATCGCTCGCCTACCAAGGTAGCGGGCGACATCACGATTGATTACGGAAAGTCCGTCTTGAAGATCGATGGAAAATCGTTTTCCTTTCCGCCGCTCAGCCCCGCGGCTCAGGAATTAATCGTCGCGGGCGGTGCGGAGAATCTCGTGGCCAGACGGCTCCGTGCAAAATCCTAGGCGCGTGGCGCGCCCTACTTTTGAGATTCAGCGCAAGGCCGAAAAGCTTTTGACGTGCGCATAGCGCAGGATCGAATCATCTGCCGTCAACACGGTAAAACCATGTAAGCGGGCGGTCGCGACCAGGATGCGGTCAGCCGGATCTTTGTGGAATTGGCCGGGGAGATTATAAGCGTCCCACGCCACCTCGTGAGTGACGTCGATTGTCGTTGCGACGAGATCATGGAGCGACTTGGATTTCCAGTTTGCAAAAGACTGCTTTAGCAGAATCCGGCCGCGACCGATCAGCCGGGCGATCTCAAAAGTCGAAATGGCCGAGACGACTCTCTCGTCGTCACTGCTTGTCAAAATCTTCTGCGCCCGACGACCAAGTTTTTCCTGTGCCTCCTGCGACCAGATCCAGACGTGAGTGTCGAGCAAAAACCTCATTGCTCCGCCCAGTCGTCTTCCATGTCGGAGTGAATAATGTCGCCCTTAATGAGCATCTGCCCTTTTAACGTCCCGAGTTTCGGCGTTCGCTTCTGGCTGTGAATTGGTTCTACGCGAACCAGTGGTTCTCCCCTCAGGGTCACCGTCAGCGGCTTGCCGGTTTTCTTCACCTCTTTGAGCAAGCCAACGCACTTGGCTTTGAATTCAGAGACCAGGACTGTCTTCATTTCGGGGGATTATAACCAGGTCAACAGACCAGGTCAATTCGGGCAGTTTTCGAGGGACCAAAGCGGCGACCCTCGGAACTTGCACGGGGAGGCAGCCCCCGATAAAGTCACCGTCCTATGGCTAAATACAAAATCGCGTGGATGCCCGGTGACGGAGTCGGCAATGATGTCATGGAGGCGGCTCGCCTCGTTCTCGATCGTCTGCAACTCGATGCCGAATATGTGCCCTGCGAGATCGGCTGGGATTTCTGGTGCAAGGAGGGAAACGCTTTGCCCGACCGCACCGTAGCGAAGTTGAAGGAAACGACCTGCGGCCTCTTCGGCGCGATCACGAGCAAGCCGCAGGACAAGGCGAAGAAAGAACTCGTCCTCGATCTGCAGGACAAGGGCATGGTCTACTTTTCGCCCATCGTGAAGCTGCGGCAGATGTTCAACCTCCACACGAACATGCGGCCGTGTAAGAGTTATCACGGCAATCCCCTCAATTATCGCGGAAACAAGATCACAAATCCGGGCGGCGACGACGTCGCGATCGATCAGGTCGTCTTTCGGGAGAACACCGAGGGCATGTATGGCGGGGTCGAGTTCTTCCCGCTGCCCGAGTCGGTCTATACCGCGCTCTGCGCCAATCCGAAAATGAAGCCATGGAAAGAGCGTGCCGGTCTGGAGAATATCGCTCTCTCGACCCGCATCATGAGCAAGCAGGGATGCACGAACATCTGCAAACAAGCATTTGAATTCGCGAAAAGAACCGGCCGCAAGCGCGTCACCCTGATCGAGAAACCCAACGTTCTGCGCGAGACCGGCGGCCTGATGATGCGCTGCTTCTATGATCTCGCGGCGCAATATCCCGACATCCAGGCCGACGACGCGAACATCGACGCGATCTGCATGTGGATGTTCAAGAACCCGCAGGATTACTCCGTGCTCGTGGCGGAAAACATGTTCGGCGACATCGTGAGCGACCTCTGCGCTGGTCTGGTCGGCGGACTCGGCTTCGCTCCGAGTGCCAACCTCGGCGATAAATATGCCGTCTTCGAGCCGACCCACGGCTCCGCACCGAAGTATGCTGGGCAAAACAAGGTCAATCCGATTGCGATGCTCCTAACGAGCAAGTTGATGCTCGACTGGCTCAAGGAAACCGACAAGGCCGAACGGCTGGAGAAGGCGATCGCGAAAGTCATCGCGGAAGGCAAAGTGCGCACCTACGATATGGGGGGCAAGAACACCACGCTCGAAGTCGCCCAGGCCATCGCCGACCACGCCACCGCGTAAGAGCGGCAAACCGGATCAGCGCTCCAGCGCGAGGCGGCTTCCGCGTCCATCCGCGAAAGCCTGATTTTTCTCGTGTCAGGCAGCGTCATCGAATAAAACTTCGCCGTCGTGTTTCGCGCTCCTTTTCCTTTGTTGCCGCGCTGCCTTCTGGGCGCACTGCTGCTCGCGCTTTCCTCGGCGGCCTCCGTCATCGCGGGTGGTGTCACGATCATTACCCACGGGTTTAACTCGAATGTGAACGACTGGATCATTCCGATGGCCGGCAAGATTCCCGCCTATGCCAGCTTTCCCGGCGCGATCTACAGTTGCTATGAGATTTCAATCACCCGCAACGGCTCGGGTCAATACGTCTACGCGGCCTCCTTCCTCGGCGGAACGCTCCCGCTCCTGACCGATTCCGGGGAGATCCTGGTGAAACTGGATTGGTCCACTGTTTCGAGCATCGGCGGAGCTAGTTCCACCCAGGTGGCGCAGGCGACGGTCAACGCCTTGCTCGACCCGGGTCTCTTCCCGGCGCTCGGCAACCGGCCGTTGACCGAGCTGCCATTGCACCTGGTCGGCCACAGCCGCGGCGGTTCGGTCATCACGGAAATGGCGCGTCTCCTCGGCGCGCAGGGCATCTGGCTCGACCACGTGACGACGCTCGATCCCCGGCCGGTGGCGACCTTTGGCGACGCCGTCGTGACCACTTGGACGAACGTGCTCTTCGCCGACAATTTTTGGCAGAATTTGGGCGACGGGATCATCGTGCCTAACGGGCAATCGGTCTTTGGCGCCTATAACCGCAAGCTGCTCGATCTCAACGGCGGGTACTCATCGAGTCACAGCGACGTCCATCTCTGGTATCACGGCACGATCGACCTGGCCACGCCGGCGAGCGATACCCAGGCGACCATCACCGCGACGCAGCGCAGCACCTGGTGGACGGCAACGGAAATGGGGGGCGCATCCGCCGGATCTCTCTATAGCCTGATCGGCGGGGACGATCGACTGAGCAACATCGAGCCGGGTGGCGTGGGCAAAGGAAAAATCAGCGACGGCTTCAACAAGAACTGGGACCTGGGCGGCGGGACGGCGATGAATCGCACCGCGCTCCCGGCAGATGCGGGCTTGTGGCCGAATCCGATTCTCTTTGCACTCGATGGGAATACGATCTCCGCTGGAGGATCGTTAGGCACGACGCTCTATTATCAGGCGGGGGCCGGCGCGGGCGGCGACGTC
>JBDTCM010000055.1:0-4961 GCA_039923575.1 Chthoniobacterales bacterium | reverse complement strand
GCTCTTCGAACCGATCGACGCCATGCATCACGCGAAGCAACACGGCTGGCTGGAGGTGAGGCCAAAACAGCCTAACGAGTATCTCGCTCAGATCGTTCACTGGAAGGATTGCGAGATCGAGAAGTTTCGCGCCTATCGCGAAGAGGAAATTCAGGAGCTGGCGAGCGAGACCTTCACCATCTTCCGCGCCAACGCTTGCTTCGTGAGCGACCACGAAGTGGAGAGCGACGGAAAACGCCACCCCTTTGACGCCGCGATCATCGCGACCGGCTCGGTCACTGTTCTTCCGAAAATCGACGGACTCGATCCAGCGTGGGATGGGGTCTGGACGAGCGATGAGATTCTGCACAGTACGCGCATCCCGCGGTCGCTCGCGGTCATCGGAGTGGGCGCGATCGGACTTGAGTTTTCGCTCCGCTATGCGCGCCTGGGCTCGGCCGTCACGCTGGTTTCGCGGTCGGGAATCCTTCCCGAATATCCTTCGCAGTTTGGCGAACGAATCGCGTCGATCTATGAGCGCGAGCACATCCAGGTCTTAACGCATCGCCAGGTGACGCGGATCGCACGACGGGAGGCCGGCGAGTTCAGCATCGAAAGCAGCGGCACCGAATCGATCGCGCCGATCGTGGCCGAAAGAATTCTGCTCGCGACCGGCCGGCGGCCGGCGGTGAATGACCTCGGACTCAAGGCAGCGGGGATCGAGTTAAATGCACGCGGTCGGCTCGAGATCGGCGACGACATGCGGGTCAACGGCAAGGCACACATCTTTGCGGCAGGCGATGTGGCGGGATTGCGCATGGTCGTGCATCACGCGCACATCGAAGCGGGCATCGCGGCGGAGAACGCCTGCAACGACGGGGCGCGCAAATGGACCAAGCGTTCCAATATCGCAGTGATCTTCTCCGACCCGGAATTTGCGTTTGCCGGCTGCACGCCGGCCGATGCGGAAAAGGATGGGCACCAGCTCGTGAGCGCGGGCGCCGAGAGTCGCGACATCGGCAAGTTACACCTGGCCGGTGATGATTTTGGTTTCGGCGAGTTTTGGGCGGATAGGAAAACGGGGCGACTGATCAGCGCCGGATTACTCTGCCATGATGCGGCCAATCTTATCCACCTGCCGGCCTACGCAATCGACCACGAACACACGATTCATCAGCTCGAGGATGCGGAGTATTATCACCCGACGAAGATCGAGATCGTCGCCGAAATCGGCGACGTGCTTTGTCGGACGCTGGGCGGGCATCCTTTCGCCCGCGCGGAGGAATGAGACATTTGCTCTTTCGTTGGGGCAAAGCAAAAAGGGCATCCAGCGTTTCCGCCGGATGCCCTTCGCTATGAGTTTCTTCAGGCCTTCCAAGAGTCGGTTAGGACGACTCCCGGAGGCACGTTCTTCTTTGCTTAAGGGATGGTTTGGCCCCTGTGGCGCAAGTCAGTCGTTAAGGAACTACAACGTTGACTACGTTCGAGCAACCACCGCCGTCCGTTTCACACACCTGGTAGGCGTGTGTCGTCCCACTCGCGTTACTAAGTTTGTCGCGAGTGCTTCCATCGTCTGCTGTCGTCTGAACAACGACGCTGTCCCGCAGGACGTTGATGTTGCCGTCGTTCTCGGCCGGACTCCATGTTAGCGTGACTCTTGATTTAGTTCCCTTCGTTCTCGCGCTTCCCGTAAGCACAATATTCTCACCACCACCACCGCCACACGAGGCGAACTTGAAGTTAACGATGCGGGTGCGCCAGTTAAACGAACTGGTGGTTGAATAGTATTCCTGGGTGTACCAGAAAGTGCAGTCGTCCACCGGATCAACCGTCATCGCGCTATAGTCGCCCCAACGGTTGCTCGTGTCGCTTTGGCTGCCAGTGCCATTAAAGGCGTCGGTCTCGCCCGTCAGCATGCCCAGTGGATCAGTCACCGCGCGGAAAGCGTAGTGGATCTGAGGATTGATGGCAGAGCTCGAGGCGCTAAAGCCGAGGGCCAGATTGCCCGACTGATCCATCGCGACGCTGCCCATCCAGCGCCAGGTGCTGTCCGGCTGATACGTGCTCTCCTGATTGATCGTGCCACTGGTTCCACCCAGGTTCTTCAGCTCAAACCAGCGCGGGGCTGCTACTCCGCCTGAGCTTACGCTAAAGTTTCCAACCCATGACTCGTTCGGCGCCGTCGGGCTGCCAAAGTTCCGATAGGCCAGACGGAACATCAACCGGTCGGCGAGTCCGTCGAGCCAGTTCGCTGAACTCTGGCCCAGCTGCGGCACGCAGGAGCGAGTGGTCGTGCAGAGGAAGGTAAAGGGAGCTGCCGTTGGACCGGCAAATTGCGTAAAGGTCGGGCCGGTGCCGAAAGGCACTCCGACGCTATAGTGCCAGTACCTGTAGTGGCCAGCGTTATTACCGGTGCTGTCTGGGAACTCCAGGAACGTATTCGGAGCACCCGAAGGCGGCAAGATCTTACCATCGAAGTCGGAGGGTATTAGAGGGTCCTCGTTATTCGCTGGCGAACCGGCGAGGCCCGGGCTGATAATGGCCGCCGAGTTGCCGCCCAACATATTCGTGCGGTCCATCGCGAACGCCTGCGTCCCGAGGTAAGCCGTGCCGCTCGAGTTGAAGACGTTAAAGGTCATATAGTAGCCATCAGGCCAGGCGCCTAACTTCGGATAATCGTAGAAGTTGTTGCCGAAGGGGACGAGGTTAAACTGATAGCGATTCCATGTGCCGGTGGCATCACTCGATGTGGAAACCGCGACGCACTCATTGTTTGGGACGGAACCAGCGACGGCGAATTGGCTGATGACCCAGCGATTAGCAATCTTGTCATAGAGCATGACCGGGTCGCCGCTGCCGGCGGTTTCGCAGATACCGCCAAAGCCAGCCCAAACTGAGCGGATGCTCGCTGGACCAAGCACTGAATTGCCAGTAGTCTTGTCAAAGACCTGATAGCCCTCATTCACTATCTGAACGTACTGCGTCTGGCCGACATAACCATTTGTGTCGGGCGGAGCGCAGTTGCAGACCACACCCGGAAAGGGGATGCCGTCAAAGTTCAGACCAGGAAGTATGGCGGCGAGCAGATTGGTCGCGAATTTCTTTTGCACGACTGTGTCCGGTCTGCTTCCGCTGTCGTGAACAATGCCAATCTTTGGGTTTTCCGGTGCCTCGTGTTCACGAGCAGGTGGCAGAGCCCACGTTGCCATTTCGCGCAGAGGCGCTGAAACGTCGTTTTGCGATGAGTGTACGACAACCCAGTGAGGTTGCCAGGTTTGCGGCGCAGATAGCTTTGCCGCCGGGGCGGATGTCACTGGAAAGAAGCCAAAGGCAATTAGCGCCAAGCAGACGCCAACGCAGCTAAGGACGAAACCGACTAAGACGCGAACCTTGAAGAATCCGTCTCGCGAAGATGACCGTTTTTTCATATTATATTTTGTTATTCCTTTTCGTGTGGTTGTACAGGCAATGATACCTTTTTTGCCTGTTATGAAGGCTATGTAAATCTGGGCCCAAATGTCACGTTGTTTTTCCTAACGTTTTTGTAATGCTTGGCTCCCTCGCTCTTCAAAAACGCGCTTTCTGCCCGGCGCCACGGTCGAGTTAAACGCGAATTTTCAGCGATCCGCCGGCACCGCTACCAGAGTCCCGGCGAGCAGAAAACTCATCGCGGCCGAGAAGAGGCAGAAGGGACAAAAGGCGTGCAGAACGAAAGCCTGCAAGTAAAGAAAGTAGAGCGATGCCATGAACATCACCGCGACCATCAGGATGAGAAATCGCCTCAGCCGCGCATAGCCAAAAGTGGTTAGGATGGCGGCGCTGAAGACCGTGAAATAAGCCACCGCCCCAAACGCTGCCGTCGGAATGCCTTTAATCGTCGCATAAGCACTGCCCAGCACCGCCGAGCAGCCCGCCATCGAACCACAGACCGCATCGTCTCCCGTAAGGTGAGCGACGGTCAGAAAAGTCGCGTCAGCCAACCCGAGGAGCGCGATGACGGCGACAATCCAATACACAATCGGAGCGCGCGACCGGGCCGGCGTCGAACCTGGAGAATTCTTCGTCTTGTTAGCCATCTTTAGGAACCCTTCTTGGCGGAGAGTGCCGCCTCGATTTCTCCTTGCAAAGTATCCTTGGTAAAACCCGATCGCACCTCGCGTCCGTTGAGGAAAAGCGTCGGCGTATTTTTCACCCCACGGGCGCTTCCTGCTTGGCCATCGGCCATGACCCAGGTCTCGATCTCCTGGCTTTGCCGATCGGCCTTAAACTGTTCGACGTTCAGTCCGATCTGCCCAGCGTAGGTCTCAAAGAAGTAGCCCACGTCTCCCACCTTGCTCCAGACCGGCTGGTATTCGTAAAGCATGTCATGCATTTCCCAGAATTTTCCCTGCACCCCCGCCGCCTCCGCAGCCATCGCGGCCTCCATCGCGTGTTTGTGCATTTCGAGAGGAAACTCGTGGAAAACGACGCGCATCTTGCCCTCATATTGCTTTTGCAATTCGTCGATCGCCTGCGAGACAAGAGCGCACGACGGGCATTGGAAGTCGCCCCAAATCTCCAGCGTCACCGGCGCATTGCGCGGACCGCGCACGTGCAACGAAGGATCCTCCGGCGCTTCCGCGGGCGTCGGTGTTCCCGCGGCGCCGGCGGCAGGAGCCGGCGCGGGCCGCGTTTTCACCCGATAAACCGCGGTCGCAAGACCCACCGTCACGAGGGCGACGGCGGCGATGATGACAAACGGAAGGAACCGTTTCATGGCTGACGAAAAGTCTTCTGCATCGCCGCCGACTCTAATCACTTCTGAGCGAGCTCAAAATGGAAATTCTGTCGGGCGCATCTTCCTGCTCGTTAGGCGAAGCCGGCCGGAAGCGGAATTCACCAGCGCACGGCGACCGGACGCGCGTTGCTTTTCCGAGGCTGAATGTTAGCGTCGCCGCTCTGCGATGAGCCAGAATTACAAGGACACCCTTAACCTGCCGAAG
>JBDTCM010000054.1:0-4318 GCA_039923575.1 Chthoniobacterales bacterium | reverse complement strand
TCATTAAAACTGATCGGGAGATTGGCTTCGTCGAACGGGCCGATCGTCTCGAAAAGCTGCTTCCGCACCGCCAGGCAAGCGCCCGTTACGGCCGAGCAGTTCTGCGCAAGCAAGGCGCGACTGAAATAACCACCACGGCCGCGCCGCAGGCGCGGGAAGGCATGACCGGCCACCCCGCCGAGGCCGAGGATCACGCCGCCGTGTTGGAGCGTGCCATCGGGATACCACAAGCGGGCGCCGACCGCGCCGATTTCGCTCCGGACCGCATGGCGCACCATCTCGCGCAGCCAGGCGGGATCGGTCGCTTCGATATCGGTGTTCAGGAACAGGAGAATCTCTCCCTGAGCGCAGGCCGCTCCGCGATTCGTTAGGCGGCTGAAATTAAAAGGCCCGTCATCGCGCGCGACCCGCGCCTGGCCGGTCTCTTCGAGTCCTTGCAGGAAATCGAGCGCGGCCTTTTCGGTGGAGCCGTTATCGACGATGACGAACTCGAGCGGGGCGTAATCGGTCCGGGCACGGATGCTCTCGAGGCAGCGCTGGAGCAGCCCGACCTGGTCGCGCATCGGAATGATGATCGAAACGACGGGTGAAGTTGCGCCTAACGAATAGACGACGCGATGGGCCTCCGGATTTTCGGGGCAGGCTTCCACCCGGCCGTCGATCCCGCGCCGCTGCAGATGCTCCGCGAGGGCGCGGCGCGCGGTTTCGCGCGCATAGGGTTTGGCATCGGGCGCGGCCGCCACGCTCCCCCTCACCATTCGCCAATGGTAAAGGACGCGCGGGATATGACGAATCTGCACGGGCGCGAGCTGCTCGACGCAACGCAGCACGAGGTCGTAATCCTGCGAGCCGTCCAGCCCCTCGCGAAATCCGCCCACCCGCCGCACCAGCTCGGTGCGATAGAGCCCGAGGTGATTGATGAAATTTTGCCCGAGAAAAAGTTCCGGATTCCAATCGGGTTTGAAAAACGGGTCCGAGCGCAAGCCAGCGGCGTCAATCTTGTCTTCATCGGAATAGACCAAACCGGCAGCGGGATGGCGATCGAGCTCAAGGGCAAACTGCGCGAGCGCGTCCTCGGTCAGCAGATCGTCCTGATCGAGCAGCGCGCACCAGTCACCGGTGGCGAGCGCGAGGGCGGAATTGGAGCAGGCGGCGATGTGCCCGTTATTTTCGCGGAAAGTCAGTTTGATCCGTGGTTCGTTCGCGGCCGCTTGCTCGAGGAAAGGGCGAACCTCCAAATCGGTCGACGCGTCATCAGCAATGCAAAGTTCCCAGCGATCGTAAATCTGGCGCCGCACCGAAGCGATGGCGGCGTCGAGCAATTCCAGATCCGGGTTGTAAACCGGCAGGAGAATCGAGACCAGCGGTTGCTCCGCTACCTGGCGAAGCTTTCTCCGGAGCGTCACCGGGTCGATCGTGGCAAATCGCCTGAGCCACTCGTCGTAGGGAGGCGGCCGCTCCGGGCGCGGGAATTTCGGCTTTAGTAACTTCATTCAAGCGGCGCGCGGCGGGGACTCGAAAGTGCCATCGCCTCGTCGATGAAGGCGCGGAGATCACGGCCGAAACGGTCGAGGGTAAATTGCCTTTCGTAGGTCTCGCGCGCCCTCTCACCGAGCTGCGGGATCATCTCCGGCTGCTCGAGCAAGCGGCGAATCGCTGCGGCCAGCGCTTCCGGCTCTTCTGGCCTAACGAGCAAAGCGTCGTCCCCGTCGACCAGCATTTCCAAGGCGCCCCCGACAGTCGTGGCGATGAGCGCCTTACCCAGACTCAACGCTTCCAGAATCACCACCGGCATCGCTTCGTCGCGCGACGCACAAACGACGACGTCGGCCTGGCGCAGCAGTTCGATGGCATCGGTATGATCGAGCGCGCCCATGACCGAGAAATTCTTCAACGGCGCGGCCAGCCGGTCGACCTTGAGCCAAAAGTCGGGATCGAGGATCCGGCCCGCCACTTGAAATTCCGCGCCTTCCCTTAATTCGTTAGGCAAAGAAGCGAGCGCCTGCACAAAAATGTCCTGGCCCTTGCGCGGCTCGATGCTGGCGAGCAGGACAAAGCGCAACGACCGCGTTCCATCGCTCTTATTCCTGGGAGAAAGACCCAGGTCGGGAATGGCATTACGCAAAACTTTTACCGGCCGATCCGTGAACGGCCGATAAGTCCGTGCCGTTCGCTCCGAGGGCGCGAGAACAAGCTCCGCCAGCGGGAGAGCACTGCGCAGCTCCGCGTCTTCGCGCAGATAATGTTCGCCGACCGAGCCGGGTTCGTGGATCCACCACACCACCGGCACGTCTTCTTTTTGCAAAGCGCGCGCCACCGCCGTGCTCTTGAGGCTGTTCGCCAGGACGCAATCGAAGTCGCGCGCGAAATCCGCGAAAGAAGGATGTCCGCTTGCGACCAGCGGGTCGATGATGACCGGTACACCCAGGTCGATCAGTTTCTCGCGGAGCGGTCCGTCGTTAGGCGCGATCACGACGACGAAGATGCCGTTCTCGTGGCACCAGCGCGCGGCGTGAAAGAGCATGATCGGTGCGCCCGAGAGCGACAGATCATGCGAGACAAAAAGGAGATCGGGCGAAGTCGCGACCGCTTTCGGTTCGTCGCGCGCGATCATCCGAATCGGGGTGGGCGAATCGGAATGCAGCCAGTCGCGCATGTTCTCGGGAAAATAGGGATCGTGGGTCGTAAACTCGGGCCACTGCTTCAGGAGATAGATCGAAGCCTTGTCGCGCGGCGGCGCTTTTTCTTCCCGTCCGATGGAGACGTGGCCGGCGTGATACAAAGTCGCGTAGGGAGTGTAAACACAGCGCCATCCGGCGGCGCGGATTTTGAAGGAAAGATCGACGTCGGAGTGCGCGATCGGAGTGTTGACCGCATCGAAGCCGCCGACGCGAAAGAAATCCTCCCGCCGCACCGCGAGACAGGCCGCCGAGAGAGCCGACACATCGCGCTGGCACTGCGCGAGGTTGAAATGCTCGAGGGAATCGGCGTCGCGTTGATGGAATGCCGTCCCGATCAACCCGCGCACTCCGGTGACGAGCCCGGCGTGTTGAATCCTTCCCGTCTCGTAAAGCAACTTGGGCGCGACTGCGCCGATCTGCGGATTTTCCAATGGCTCGATCAGATTCTGAATCCAATCGGCCTGCACGCTCTCGACATCGTCATTAAGAAAGATGAAGCGCGTGCCGGTGGCGGCCTGCGCGCCGGCGTTGCATTTATCGGAAAAATTGAAGGGCTTGTCGTAGGGGACGCAGAGGAGCGCCGCGTTCTCTGGCTTTAAGACCTGGAGCGGTTCGAGCAACTCGCTGTTGGTCACGATGACGATTTCGAGATCGGGATAGCGTGTCTGGAGAGGCAGTTTTTCGAGGCAACTTTGCGCGCGCGTGGGCGAGTCGGTCGGGATGATGATTGAAACGCGCGGCCATTGCGGGAGCCGGAGGCGCGCGCGATTGGCAGTGGGATATTCGATGATCTCCGCCGGCAGATTGCGCCGGGCCATGGCGTCGGCCAGAGCGGCCAGGTTGGTTTTGCGCGCCTCCGGTTTTCCGCCCGCCGATCCGGAAGCCGGATGTTCCCGCCAGTGATAAAAAACCTCCGGAATGTGCTCAATCGCGCGCGCCTGTTCCGTCGCGCGCAACGCGAAATCGTAATCCTGCGAGAGATCGAATTCCTTGCGAAAATTGCCGACGCGCTCAACGAGCGAACGACGGTAAGCGGTGAGGTGGCCGATATACATCGAGCTGAGGAGAAGCTCGGGACTCCAATCGGGCTTGAAGTAGGGCGAGTGCCGTCGCCCTTCCAAATCGCAGCGGTCTTCGTCGCTGTAAAAGATTTCCGCGTCGGGTGAGTGGAGAATTGCGCGGGTCAATTCGTAAACGGCAAACGGCGCGAGCAGATCGTCGTGGTCGATGCAGGCGACGAAATCTCCGGTCGCCATTTGCAAAGCCCGATTGGTGTTCTCGGAGATCCCGAGATTTTCCGGCAAGCGTTGCGCGCGAATTCTCGGCTCCTGCGCGCTCCAGCGTTCGATCGTCGCCTGCGTCTCGGCCAGTTCGGAACCGCCGTCGATCAGGCAGACTTCCCAGTTCGGCGCCGTCTGGGCGACGAGCGATGCGAGCAGATCGTCGAGAAATTTTGCAGGCGGATCCTTCACCGGCAGCAGGAAACTAATCCGGGGCGGACTTTGCCGGGTGGCGGCGACGCGCCGTTGTTCGGTCAGCGCAGTGTCGTTAGGCTCGTGCTCCTGCAGCCAGGCCACATAACGATCGACTGGTTTCTTTGGCTTGGCGGATTGGCCTTCCGCTTTCGCCACCGGCGC
>JBDTCM010000053.1:0-5734 GCA_039923575.1 Chthoniobacterales bacterium | reverse complement strand
TTTGAGATACATCATCCATTGCGAGTCGTCGGCGCTGGCTTGTTCCAGCAAATCCATGGCCCGATCGAGCTCGCCGAGACCGAGATGGACGATTGCGAGATTGAAGGGTGGCACGTAACCGCGGACGGCTTTTTTCTCCAACTTTTCGATCGCCGCCAGCGCGCGTGCGCGATCGCCGGCTGCACCGTAGGCGTAACCGAGGTAGGCGGTGGCAAAGGGAGGTGACTCCATTTTCTCGGCTTTCTCCAGTTCCGGAATGGCGGCGCGGACGTTCCCTTGTTGCAGGTCGATCCAGCCAAATTGCATTTGGGGAAAGAAGAAGGTCGGATCTAACTCTGCGCCTCTCCTGGCTTCAACCTTGGCCGCCTCGAAATCGCCCTTTCCGGCCAGAGCCAGGGTATTGTCGACGGCGATGGCCGGATCGAGCGGATCCAGCTCGAGCGCGTGCTTGCCTTCGGTGATCGCCTCGTCGTAACGGCCCTCACATCCCAGGCTCAAAGCCCATTGATCATGGGCAAAGGCATAATTAGGATTGAGGGAGATGGCCTGACCAAACTCCTTGTCCGCGCCGGCCCAATCATGTTCATACCAACTTTTGTAATTAGCCAGAGAAACATGCGCTTCGGCGGACGCAGGGTCGAGCGCCAGCGCCTTCTCCGCTGCTGCCTTGCTTCTCGACCCCGCTTCCCTGGCCGTAACGACTCCTTCATTAAAAGCCGCCCAGAGATAGGCGTCGGAAAGTCCCGAGTAGGCGGGCGCGAAGTTAGGATCGAGGGCGATCGCCTGCTCGAATTGCGTAATCGCTTTGCCCAGGTTTTCGTCGCTCGGCCGGTTAAAGAAATAGCGGCCCTTGAGGTAGGCGTCATGGGCTTCCGGATTGACGCTTCTTGTCCTCGTTAGGCGCGCCTGTTCGCCCGGCGTCAGGCGCACATTAATTTCGCCCGCGATAGCCGAGGCCAGCTCAGCCTGCAAGGCGAGCACATCGCGCGAGTTGCGCTCAAAGCTTTTCGCCCAGAGGTGTTGGTCGGCGCGCGCGTCGATCAGTTGCGCGGTGATCCGTACCTTGTCGCCCTGCCGCTGGACGGAGCCTTCCACCACCGCATCGACATTGAGCAATTTCGCAATCTCTGGAGTGGACGGCCGCTGCTTGCCGGTGAACTGCAAGGTCGAGCCGCGCGAGATCACGCGCAGTTGGCTGATGTTCGCGAGATCAGTGGTTAACTCATCCGTCATTCCTTCCGCGAAATAGTCCTGATTGGGATCGCCCGAGTAGTTATCGAGCGGGAGCACGGCGATCGAACGGATGACGTGCGGTTCGTTCGCTGGAGTCGAAGCTGGGCCTCGTCGAAGCGCGAGGTATCCGATCAGGCCGAGGAGCAGGAGCGCGCCAAGTGCGAAAGCGAGGATAGACTTAGGATTGCGAGTGTTCGACCGGCCGACCTGGGCGGCGGATGTCAGCTTGGCCGGTCGCTCCGGGTTGCCCACCTCGCGATCGTAAAGATTAAAAAGGAAAAGCCGCACGCCGTGCTTCACTTCGCATTCGCCGAGATCATGCAGGCGCGGCGCCCATTGCCGATATTGCTCCAGGT
The DNA here is from genome assembly GCA_039923575.1 of Chthoniobacterales bacterium. Classification (GTDB taxonomy): domain Bacteria; phylum Verrucomicrobiota; class Verrucomicrobiia; order Chthoniobacterales; family UBA10450; genus Palsa-1392. Next base: position 4,145 of record JBDTCM010000053.1, on the reverse strand, counting down.
CGTTCGCCACGCGCTGCGAAACCAGGATGTGGCCGGCATCGCCGCAATCCATGACCCGCTGCGCCATGTTGATGCCGGCCCCGGCGATATTGGTCCGGCCATTGAGATCGGTCACTTCGCTTACCGGCCCGCTGTGAATTCCCATGCGCAGCGGAATCTCCGGATGTTTCTTAAGCGCTTCGGCGATTTCGAGTGCACAGCGCGCCGGTTCCTCGGAACTGTGGCGAAAGACGAGGGCCATCCCATCGCCGGTCGGCAGCCGGACGAGTTGTTCGTCGGGCGCCTCCCGCACCTGCGCAGTCGCGAGCACGATTTCCGTGAGCTGGCTGAGTCGCTCTCTCTGTTCTTCGATCAACAGTTTCGAATATCCAACCAGATCGATGAACAAGACGTGTCCGATCTCCAGGTGGAGATTGTCGTCGGCTTCCGGCACAGACCGTCTCTACCCGAAACGACAGAGCGGCGCGATATTTTTTTCCGCGGTTCAGATCGGCGGGGGAGTAGGGATGACGAGGGTGGAGTCGCCGTCGGGCAATCTGCGCGAATCCGTGGAATCTGTGGACCTCGCCACTCCATTCCGATGAGTAACAAACACAACTTCGCTCGCGGCTAAGATTCAGCACTTATTTGGACATGGCTGCCGGTGACTCCGGAATTGCTGGCCGGGGTCACGAAGAAAATTCGAACGATGAAGGCGACAACCTGGCTCCGCGCGGCCGACGCTCTGCATCTGGCCTGTGCGGTGGAACACAGCTTCAGGGAAGTCTACAGCAACGACCGGCACCTTCTTGCCGCCTCCGGAGCCTTCAAAATCAAGGGACGCAACGTCATCCATAGAACCAGGTTCGCATCGCTCTAATTCCTGCCAGCGGCAGGAACCCTCGGTGCTTCGCGAAGCATTTCATCGCGATTGTTCGTCCACAGATTTCTCAGATCCAGGCAGCTCTTTTCCGGCGCAAAGAGGTGATCTCCAGAAATCGCTTCTCTAGCGAAAGCTTTTTTGGCGAAGAACTCCAGGCCGCTTAGAGTCGACCATGATTTCGTTGCGTTCGGTTTTTCTTTTTCTCTCGTTAGGCTTTCTTCTTTCCACTGCTCGCGCCGACGAGGGGATGTGGCTTTTCAACAATCCGCCAACTGCGCTTTGGAAACAGAAATACAATTTCGAGCCGACGCCGAATTGGCTCGAACATCTGCAAAAGGCGAGCGTGCGCTTCAATTCCGGCGGCAGCGGTTCGTTCATTTCCGCGAATGGTCTCGTCATCACGAATCATCACGTCGGCGCGGATACGTTGCAGAAGTTGAGCAGCGCGGAGCATAATTATCTGCACGACGGCTTTTACGCGAAGACACAGGCGGAGGAACAGCGCGCGCTCGATCTTGAATTGAATGTTCTCGATTCGATCGAAGACGTAACCGCGCGCGTCAATGCCGCGGTCAAGCCAACGATGAATTCCGATGCGGCGCTTGCGGCCCGCCGCTCCATCATCGCGCAGATCGAAAAAGAGTCGAAGGACAAGACGGGCCTGCGGAGCGATGTTGTGACCCTTTACCAGGGCGGCTCCTACCAGCTTTATCGTTACAAAATCTACACCGACGTTCGCCTCGTGTTTGCGCCGGAGCAGCAGGCGGCTTTTTACGGCGGCGATCCGGATAATTTCGAATATCCGCGCTACGATCTCGATATCTGCATCTTTCGCGTTTACGAAAACGGCCAGCCGGCGAAGGTCGATCACTATCTGAAATTCAACCCGGCGGGGGCGAAGGAAGGCGATCTGGTTTTTGTCAGCGGCAGCCCCGGGCGCACCAATCGCGAATTGACCGTTTCCGATCTGGCTGACCGGCGCGACCGTTTAGTGCCGGAATGGCTGGCGATGTTTTATCGGCGCGAAGTCGCCCTCACGAGTTTCAGTGAACGCTCGATCGAAAATGCGCGGCGCGCGCGATGAACTTTTTGGAGTGCAGAACAGCCGCAAAGCATTCACCGGGATGCTGGGCGGTCTGCTTAATCCGGCAATTTTCGCGAAGCTGGAGGAACATGAAACAAAACTGCGCGAGGAAATGAAGACGCGCGCGGCGAAGGGAAATGCCGAGTGCAAAACGGCGCTGGGCGCTTACGACAAGATCAAAGCGGCGCAGGACGCGATCAAGAAGAACGCGCCGACCTACGATTACTACGAGAGCGAACGATATCGGATCGGTCTTTATCGACAGCCGCGTGGGTTTGCCGGGACACTTTTCAAATACGCGCGCTTCCTGGTGCGTGCGACCGAGGATCGCAAGAAGCCAAACGGCGAACGACTGCCCGCCTATCAGGAAAGCTCGCGCGAACCGCTCGAGCTCGATCTTTTTTCCACGCAACCGATCTACGACGATTTCGAAGAATTGCTCGTGGCCGATTCGTTAACCGATCTCGCGACCCAGTTCGGCGCCGACGATCCGTTGGTGAAGAAAGTATTGGCCGGCAAGGCGCCGAGCGCGCGCGCCGCCGAACTGGTCACGGGGACCAAACTCAAAGATGTCGCTTTCCGTAAGAAACTTTATGCGGGCGACATCACTGCCATCAAAGCGGCGAACGATCCGATGCTGAATCTCGCCCTCTTGATCGATCCGACCGCGCGCGCGGCCCGAAAACTTTTCGACGCGAATGAGGAGGCGCGACAGCAGGCCTACGGGCAAATCGCCAAGGCTCGCTTCGCCATCGAAGGCACGAGCACCTATCCGGACGCGACATTTACGCTTCGCATTTCCTACGGAACCGTGAGCGGCTACGAAGAGAACGGAAAACAAGTTCCCGCCTTCACCGATTTCGCCGGTCTTTACACGCGCGCGGTCGAGCATGAGAACAGGCCGCCGTTCGATTTGCCGCAGCGCTGGATCGATCGCAAAAGCCAGCTCTCGTTAGGGACAAACTTCGATTTCGTCTGCGACGCCGACATCATCGGTGGCAACAGCGGGAGCCCGGTCGTCAATCGCGCCGGTGAATTCGTCGGCATTATTTTCGATGGCAACATCGAGTCGCTCGTTCTCGATTACATTTACGACAACAAACAGGCGCGCGCCGTCTCCGTCGACTCGGCGGCCATCAGCGAAGCGCTGCGCAAGGTTTACGATGCCGGCGCACTGGCCGACGAGATCGAAAGCGGGAAGTAGAGCAGAGCCCAATATTCATCCGAGCTGCGCACACTCTGATTGAGTGGATCAATCAACGCGTGTTGCTCGCTCGTCAGGCGCTTGGAATAACCGATGAGATCGATCGAGTTCAAGGACCGCACGGCGACTCACGTTTGTATCGACCGCGCCCCCTTGCCGAGACGGTCACCTTTCCCGACTAACAAGCGACTCCACTTTGAGGGGCCGCGATAAAACAATGGGCCGAATTGACTTACCAGTATCGTCGCCGTAATACCAGAATACGCAAAAAAGCGCAAACCCGGTTTCCCAGCCGGTTCGGCGGTCAGATTAACAAGACCATTGTCCGCCGCAGCATAACCTTGAGTGTGGTCTGCTCAGTTAGACGGGGATTTCCCCGACAGGAGATGAAAATGAAAAAATTAACGTTGCTATTAATCGCGTCGGCATGTTGCTCGGCGTTTACGATGAATGCGCTGGCTGAGGAAGCCGGCGACCAGGCGATAGCCGATGCCGTCATTGCCATGACGAAAGCGCAATGGTCGGCTGGAATGAAAGATCCGACGAATATCGCCGCACAATCGAAGGACATGGCGGAGGACTACACGGAGTTCAATGCCCAGTTTGCCACTCGACTCGATGGCAAGGCGATAAACGATCGGCTGGCTGAGGCTTCAGGAAAAGACTCGGCCAAGGGCATCGCGGCGGAAATGACCAACCCCAAAGTGCAGGTCTACAACGGGGATGTGGCCATTCTGACTTACAACTACGTCGGCATGACCCGGGACAAGGACGGGAAGACGGAGGCGAACCGGGCAAAATCCACCCGCGTTTATGTCAAGAAAGACAATAAGTGGATGCTGGTCCACGCCAACTTTGCGGCGGATCCGTTGCCAAAACAATAGCTGACAGACTTCAGAAAGGGGTCGCCCGAGAGCGCGCTGCGCCTTTGGCGGCCCCTTATCTTGTACAAGAGCGATCCGGAGAAATCGGCAATTGTCTTGTCATCGGGTCTC
>JBDTCM010000052.1:0-5474 GCA_039923575.1 Chthoniobacterales bacterium | reverse complement strand
GTCCCGCGTCGCGCGATTTTTACCGTCTCCTCCCAAAAACGATAACGTGGCGACTCATGCCTCAGCTTTGGCTCGGCCCCCCTGCGCTCGCGGCCGGAGCTCTTCGCAGTCGGCGGCGGCGGTGGTGGCTCAAGTTGAGTTTTCATCAAGTCTGAGAACCAGTGGTCATCTCGCGAAAAAGCCGCTCGGCATCCTCTCGGCGACAGAGCTCCGTTCCCGGAGTCATCACCGCCGCGGCGCCGACCGCAACTCCGAAACGCGCCGCGTCGCGCAAGCTTTCACCTCGGACCAGCGCCAGACCAATGCCCGCCACCATTGAATCACCAGCGCCGACCCGGCTCTGCACCTCGACATCGGGCGAAGGGAAACGCTCGCAACCGTCACGCGATGCGAGCAAGGCGCCGTCCGCGCCTAACGACACCATGACGGCCTGGCACCGGCCGCTCTCGATCAATCCCATGGCCGCGGCGTTCTGCTCCGCTTCGGCGGCAAGCAGTTCGCCGGTCAACGCCCGCATCTCGCGCAGGCTCGGCTTGATCAAAAAGACTCCCGCCCGAAGAGCTTCGACCAGCGGCTGGCCGGAAGTGTCAATGATGACGCGGGCGCCGCGTTCCTGCATGGTCCGCGCGAAGCGCGCATAAAAATCGTCCGGCATACCTGTGGCGAGGCTACCGCTGGCGATGGCAAAGTCTGGCTCCGGCTCGAGCGAAGCGAGCAGGTCGAGACCGCGCTGCCACTCTTCTTCCGAAAGCTCCGGACCGCACAGGACGAAGCGATACTGGGAACCGGTCGCCTCTTCCGTGGCAGTGAAGTTCTCGCGCGTCCATCCTTTAATCGGGAGACGGCGATGCAGAAGCATCTCGGCCTCGAGCAAAGCTTCGAGCATCTCTCCACTCGGGCCGCCCGCGAAATAGCAGGCGAGAGATTGACCGCCAAGGAGCCGAATGGCGCGCGAAACATTCAGGCCCCCGCCCCCGGCATCGCGCCGCGCGAGTCCGCAGCGCAGCTTGTGATCAGGGAAAACCTTCGGCACCGAGGCGGCGACATCGATCGCGGGATTTACCGTTAGCGTCACGATGCTCTTCATGCCTTCCGGAGGTTATCACGCCACAGGGCGCTTGGAAGCGATCTCACGAATACCTATGCTCGTGCTCGACGCTTTCCCTGGCCGAGCAGGAGCACGAGTGCATGAGCATGAGGAAGATGATTTTTTACCTCCTTTGCAGGCTCAGCTCTTCGTCTCGTAGCGCTGATAGATCGGTGCGGCGAGTGAGTCGGCGAGATTCGCAATCCTTCCTTCCCGGAAATCCTTTTCCACTTGGCGAATTTTTACCGCCAGCGGTTCATCTCCAAAAACGTTGCGAATCCAGCGGGAAAAATCACCGCGTTGCGCATGGCCTTCCAAGGCTGCAATCGGCAGCCGCGCCTGGAGCGCGACGAATTCCTTTAACGTTCGCGCCGGAGGTCCAAAGCGATTGCCATTGCAGGTGAAGACGAACGCACGTTCCTCCGGCATCGGCACCTCGAGATACTTGGCGCGGTGGCGGACGTGCGAGGTCCTGCGGCCGGTGATGGTGAAGCGTCGCGGCAAATTACCGCATCCGTTAAATCGGGAAAGCACAGCGGCCTCGTCGATACCCAGGCTTCCCAGAATTTTTGTCCACTCGGGTTCGGCTTCTTCTGCACCGCAGAGCGCGGCGAGCGCGTGCACTTCGACTGGATTGGTCATCGGCGTCACGATAATGGATTCGATCGCTTTCAAAAGTTCCGGATGCAGTTGGGAGGGCTGGTAGGTGGACATGACGTAGGCGGCCAGCTCGAAGTCGATGCAATGCTCGTTAGGCTGGTGCAGAAAATATTGCGCTTCATCGACCACGATCCAATGGGGAAGACCAACCGTGCGTCGGAGAGACGCGAGCATCGGCCGCATTTCGTTGACGTAGGTCAGCTTCTCCGCATGCGAAATCGCAGAAAGATCGATCACCACACTGACATCCGGATGGCGGAGTGCGCGTGTGACATTCCGGAAGCTTGGCGGAGGCTCGTCACCGCCAAAGAGAACGACGCCGGGAAGCGATCCCAACGGAGTGTAATCGCCTTCCGGATCGATCACGCAAAGGCAGTAACCCTGCAAAATCAATTCCTCACAAAAAAGCCCGGTTATCCACGACTTGCCCGATCGCGGATCGCCGGCGATCAGAATATTGCGGCCATGAACCGCAGCCTCGACGGGTTTCCCCTCGGCATCATGACCGAGGATGATCCGCCGGCCATGCGCGCGGTGCGGCGGCAGTTTGATCTCGGTGGTAACCTTGCGGATGTAAGCGGCGACCACCGCCGGCCCGCTGCCCGACAGAACTTCATCGGCGATGCCTTGCAGCGCCTTGCTTCCCCAGCTAACCGCGACCCCGATTTCGCAGGCGCTAAGCATGGCATAATCATTCTCGCCGTCCCCGATTCCAACGCAGTTGTGCAGAGAGAGGCGCAGGGTATTGAGCGCCTCGCGCAAACCGGTTGCCTTATTAATTCCCTGCGGCAGGACCATGACCCGACCGTGGTTGAACTGAAGAACGAGCGGCAATTCGAGCTTCCTGATCGCTTCCAAAATTTTCCGCGCCGCGGCGGCATCCGCTTCGATAATGCATTCGCCAAAACTGACTGGTACTGCGCGCGCGCAAAGCTCATCCAGCAGGACCTGCGATGGCGGATGCGTGAGCCGCCGTATTGGAGTCTTGGGAAACGCGAGCACCGCTCCGTTCTCCGCGACGATGGCGTCGAACAATTCATGCTCCGGCAAAACGTGCCGCAAGTCCGCCAGAATTCTTCCGGTCACGAGAATGACCACGATCCCGCGCGTTTGCGCCTCCCTCACCGCCTCCAGGACGAGCGGATCGGCGCGGCCGTCCCGCGCGATCGTACCATCATAATCGAGAGCAACGATGCATAACTTCATGGCAATGGCCTAACGAGCCAGTCTGGCTTGAGTTGTGATCCAGGAAGACTTCGTAAAAGGTGCGTGCGCAAAGGATCGGCGATTCTGCCATCGCTGCGAAAACGGAACTTTGATTTCGAAGGCATCGGCAAAGTTAGTATCGTCACAATGAACAACCAGGACTCCAATTCGATTATTCGCATAGTTTTTTGCTATGTCTTCCGATGGGTGAAGCGGCAGGCTTTGGTGAGGCGAACTCCGTCCGCGTATTTTGCATTGGCGTGCTCGCCCGGAACGTTCTTGCCACGCTGAGAAAAAAAACCTCCTTGACCCTGCGATGCGATCCCGCGTTTAACCGTGTAGCGGCCGCCACCATCATCATGCCAGATTGCCTGCCAGAACGCTCAGGACTTCCCCTGCCTGTCTCCGTTGATGGGGTGGTCAGAGTTTTGCCTTACCTGGTGTCCCACGCGGTGTATCTCGGCACGATGCTCGCGTTCTTCGTCGCGGACATCGCGCTGCCGCGGGGGGCAACTGCGGCGATCGGCTATTGTTTCGTCCCGGTGTTGGCTCGACGGCTCGACGACCGCCGGTTTCTAATCGTCGTGACTGGCATCTGCACAATGCTGACCTGGATCGGCTTCATTTTCGAACCGGCCGGAGGAGCTCGATGGATGTCGTTGTTTGATCGCGGCATGGTAACGGGAGTTCTGTGGCTGACGCTCCTGCTGGTGTGGCGACAGATGGATACGGAAATCGCGCTCCGGCAGCAGGCGCAGGCGCTGCAAAACGCGGTGGGCGAGTTGCATCGATCGAACGCGGAACTGGAGAACTTCGCCTCGATCGTTTCTCACGACATCCGCGGTCCGCTGGCCTCCATCGCGCTCTTCATCAAACTCATCTCTGAACGATCGACGATCAAAGCCGATCTGGAATGCAACGACTGGCTCGACTCAATCAGCTCCGAGATCAATCGGATGAGCGATCTTATTCAGACTCTGCTGACCTATGGCCGCGTCGGAGCCGGCGAGGTGAATCTGTCGGACTGTGACTGCAAATCAATTTTAGCAGGCGTCCGCCAGGCCCTGCGCGCAGAACTGGAGAATGCCGGGGCTGAGATCACAAACGATCCTCTTCCGATTATCCGGGCCGATCCGGCATTGCTGGCTGAATTATTCCAGAACCTGATCGAGAACGGCATCAAGTACCGACAGTCAGCGCCGCCGCGGATCCACGTCTCGGCCATGGCCACGCCGGACGGGTGGCTCTTTTCCGTCCACGACAATGGAATCGGCATGGCTCCTGAAGAGTGTGCTCACGTGTTCGATCCGTTTTACCGCGGCTCCGCGGCCGAAAGCTCAACCGGATACGGCCTCGGGCTCGCCACCTGCAAACGCATCGTGGCTCGGCACGGCGGACGAATCGAGGTCCAGTCCGACCGCGGGCACGGCAGCACGTTCAGCTTTGTCATTCCTGCTCCAGGAACGAGCCGCTGAGTCGGTCAAGCCTAACGAGCGAAGTCGCCAGCCGCCTCGGGCTGATAGCGCACCTTGACCACTTTCATCCGTCGCACGCCCTGCGGCACTTTCCATTCGAACTCGTCGCCGACGCGATATCCGAGCATCCCCGCGCCGATCGGCGCGAGCACGGAAATCTTGTCCTCGTCCAGCCAGGCATCCTGCGGAAATACCAAAGTGAAGGTCACGGTTTCATTGGTGTCCAAATCGATCAGATCCGCGCGGGAGCTCATCGTAATCACATCCGCCGGGACTTCGTCAGGCTGAACGATGACTGCGCGACGCAATTCATCCGCGAGCGCCTTCCAATCTCCCTGTTGCCGCGGACCGGAAGCGGCCGTTTGGGCGATCAAGTCTTGCAGGCGTTGTTGGTCTTGCGTGGTGATGTGGATGGATTTGTTCATGGTTGTGAATTCGGTTCTAAAACTAAAAGCAAATTAGGCGTGAAAGATTCGGGCGAAGTTCTTGCGCCGGCCAATACTCCTATTCGATGAGTCTGATAGCTTTTCACTATCAGCGGCTTCCAGGCAGCCATATCAGCTGCCGCGAAACCTGATGTCATCTCACGGCGTGACTTCCAGCTCACCGGCGGCGCCGATGGTCATATTGCGCATGCTGTGATCGACAATCGGATACTTGCCCGGATGCGGGATGATCGCGTCGAGGATCACGCCCTGCCCCGGCGCGATCGGATAAGTGGAAACTTCGCTTAGTGCATGCTTCGCGTCGCCATCGGGATAAACGGCGGCAAACATTCCGCCGATGATATGGAATGCGCTGGAGAGATTTGGACCCGCATCCACGACATAGAAACGCACACGTTGTCCGACACGCGCGGTCAGCGGATGATCCTTGTATTGAAAAGCGATGCCGTTGAAGACCACTTCGTCGGGTCGGACACTCATCATCTTGTCGTAATCGCCGGCCATGAGTGTCCCTTCGGCTTGGGCCGTGTACCATTCGCTTTGCACGAGCACGTAGCTCACGTCGGCGGGTGGCAGCGGCTCTATCGGGTCGACGATGAT
>JBDTCM010000051.1:0-3549 GCA_039923575.1 Chthoniobacterales bacterium | reverse complement strand
TATTCACCACCGGAGCGCGGGAGCGCTGTGCCCAGCTCCGCATAAGCCAGCGCGCCGCAGAGCGCGCACACTCCGCCGACCGCCCACACCGCCATGATGGCAAATCCCGTCGGCAAATCACCCACCTGAAAACCGAGGCTGGTGAAGATGCCGGTCCCCACCATGTTGGCGACAACGATGCAGGTCGCGGTGAGCAGCGAGATCGTTCTCGGATTGCGCGCCGCGGAGTCAGTTTTCACCGGCGATGATCTAGCGGCGACCGCGCTTCGGTTCAATTGCGAAGTCGTTGCCTCAGACAAAAGGGCTGCGGATATGTCCGCAGCCCTTCCTTCCTGACGATACCCTAACGAACTACTCAGGCGCGGGCCCGCCGCCGCCATGCAATGTCTCCATGGCGTCGAGTTTCTTCAACTGCTCGGCCGTGAGATACGGACGAATCTGGGTGTGAAGCTGTTTGATGATCGGCTCCGCCGCCGCCCGCGCCTGCTGATGAATCGCCTCGAGCTGAGGTGTGACCGCGTCGACGAGCGGCTGCACCTGGGCCTTTTGCGCATCGGTCAGGTTGAGCACGTGCGACAACATCGCGGTCATATTTGGAGGCCCGTGATGATAACAGCCACCTCCGTCACGGGGAGTTTCGGCGCCGGCGATGGGAGCGAGCGCGAGGATGGCCGCGCCGCTCAGAGCTAAGAGGATGAGTTTGTTTGTTTTCATTTTTTGTTGTTTGGTTGCGACAGACTTTGCTGTGCGATCCTACAGACACGACGAAACGGAAGGCGGTTACATCAGAAACGATGAAAATCCCCGCGCGCGCTGTAACCTTTGCCACCCGCGCTTGTCTTAATGAAGGTGTGGACCCGCCGCGCGACCGCCCATGCCAGATGAAGAATTCGATGAGCAGGCCTGCCTTCTTCGGATCGCAACCGGTGACGAAAACGCGGCGCGCGCGCTCCTCCGCCATTTCCATCCCTTCGTGCTCAAACTCGTGCGCGCGCATCTGCCGCGGCGCCTGAGCGAAGAGGACCTCGTGCATATGATCTTCATTCGAATTTTCCAAAACCTCGACAAATACCGGGGCAAGGTGCCGCTCCAGCACTGGATCTCGCGCGTCGCGGTCAACACTTGCCTGAACGAGTTACGCGCGGAAAAGCGCCGGCCGGAATGGCGCCTGGCCGATTTCGACGAAGAAACGTCGGCTGCGATTGAGCGTCTCGCGCGGACCGAGAGCGATGTCGCGACGCCGGATGACGCGCGGGTCGCAAAGGAACTTCTCCACCAGATGCTGGGTCAGCTCCCGCCGGACGATCGACTCCTCATCACTCTGCTCCATCTCGAAGAACGCTCGGTGGACGAAATCCATGCATTGACCGGCTGGAGTCGGGCCGCGGTCAAGGTGCGCGCTTTCCGGGCGCGCGCGAAACTGAAGAAGATGCTCGGCAAAACAGCCACGCTGGAAATGGCTTTCGCCCGATGAACGCAGACCGACTACTCCATCGCATTTTCTCGATTGCGCGGCGTAGCCCCGATTCGCGGCCTGACGCAATGGCCTTCGGCTTCGAGACATCGGTGCTGGCGCATTGGCGCGAAGCTTCCGCGCAGCGTTCCGCCAGCGCGGGCCTGCTGCGCGGTTTGCGCTGGGCCGCGCTGGTGGCTTGCGCCGTTGCCATTCTGACCGCGGTTCTGGAAAGCGATCAGCTCGCGGCCTTCCGTAATCGCTCCGATCCCGCAACCCGGGTCGCGGACTCGGCTCTGAGCGCAAGCTACGGTTATGAATAAGGTGCGGACTGGCCGAATCATTCTTTACGCGGCGCTCATCTTTCTCGCCGGGCTCGTGACCGGCGCGCTGCTCGCACCGATTTTTGGACGCACCTTCATGCGGCCGCCTGCACCGCACGAAATGTCGCAGCAGATGCTCTCGCATCTTCAATCGGTCCTGCATCTGACCGATCAGCAGCTCACGCAAATCAAACCCCTCGTCGAGAAAACCGGCGCCGACATGGAGGCCATTCACCACGAGACGATGCAACGCGCACTGGCCCGGCTCGCGGAAACCCACGCGCAGATTTCTGCCTTGCTCACTCCAGAACAGAAAATTGAGTACAAGAAAATGGAAGCGGAACACCGGGAACGGCTGCGACACCTGCATCCGCTTCTTTTACCCCCGGCACCGCCCCCTCCATTGGCGGAGCCGAAATGAGTCCGACAGCAGCTACTGAAACGATATAGAATGCAAGCGCGGGATCACTCTCCGCTCGCAAAGAAATTATGAAAAGATCGCTTATTCTCTCGCTTGGTGTGGTGATGCTCACGGGCGCCTGCGCGCCGGTCGTGGTGGGACCTCCTCCCGGCCCGGCCCCCGGCGTTGTCATCGCGGTGGAGGACCGCCCTTATTATGTGCGCGGGCCTTACTACATCGAGCATGGCCGGCGTTGGGCGTGGGTCAGAGGCCATTGGGGCCATCGCCACGGAAAACGCTTCTGGATCCACGGTCGCTACGTCCTGCGCGGTTAGGTATCGGCCCGCGCGACCAAGGATCGGGGCGGCGGCCTCAGAGCTGCCACTTCTTCGACAACTTTTGCTTCAACGTTTCCACCGGCGCGAAGAGGTCTCCCATTTTTTCCACCCGCGCGAAGGTCTGATCGCAATGGAAGACGAGACGCTTCCCGTTTTTCTTTTTCAGGGTCGCTTCCACCTCATCCCACGTCACCGGGGTTGAGACGGTCGGGGCGTCCTTCGCGCGCAGTGAGTAAACCGAGATGGTCGTTTTGTGCTCGTCGTTCTGACTCCAGTCCACGAAAACTTTTCCTGCGCGCAGCGTTTTCGCCATTTTGGAAACGACCAGCTTCGGATGCTCGCGCTCGAGATATTCCGCGATGGCGTGCGAGACTTCTTTTGTCTGATCGTAAGTGACCGCGGTGTTTAGCGGCACGTAAACCTGCAAACCTTTCGAGCCCGAGGTTTTCGCGAAACTTTTTAGCTTCATCGTCTCCATGATGTCGCGCAGCCAGAGTCCGACCTGGCAGCACTGCACGATGTCCGCAGGCGCGCCGGGATCGAGATCGAAGACCATCATCGTCGGGCGCGTCACATCTTTTTTGCGCGAGAGCGAGGTGTGCAATTCGATGTCGGCAAGGTTCGCCGCCCAGACGAGCGTGGGCAGATCCTGCGCGAGGCAGTAATCCATGTCGCGGTTGTTTCCCTCGCTCCAGACGGTCGCGGTCTTCACCCATTTCGGCCGATGCGTTGGGCAGTTCTTCTCATAGAAAAACTGCTGATCCACGCCGTTCGGATAGCGCTTCATGGTCAGGGGGCGGTCCTTCAGATGCGGCAACAGGACCGGCGCGATCTGGATGTAGTAGTTGATCATCTCGCCCTTGGTGAACCCGGTTTTTGGCCAGAGGACCTTGTCGAGATTCGAGACCGCGAGGTCTTTTCCTTCAACGTTGAGAACGGCTTTTTTGCCCATGCAGAAGACGAATTAGGAAGCAGGAAGAAGAAGGAATTCGGAAACCAGGAAATCCGAAAGAGGTGGGGCGGAGAGGATGAATT
>JBDTCM010000050.1:0-4471 GCA_039923575.1 Chthoniobacterales bacterium | reverse complement strand
GCCGGACCCGCCGCGGCGGGTCCCTCCGGAGGGACGCGCTTCTGCGCGTCCGGCGCGACGGCGTAACGCGCGATCACTTCGTCCGCGATCGACTGCGCGGTCTCGGGCCGGATCTCTCGGGTGCAATTCGGACAAAACGCGCGCGCCACCCGCGGCATGAGGAGTTTCAGGTAGTCGTTGACCTCCGTCATCGTCCCAACGGTTGAGCGCGAACTTTTGACCGGGTTCGATTGTTCGATCGCAATCGCGGGCGGAATGCCACGGATCTCGTCGACGCGTGGTTTGTCCATCCGGTCGAGAAATTGCCTGGTGTAAGGGCTGAAGGTTTCGACGTAACGGCGCTGGCCTTCGGCGTAGATGGTGTCGAAGGCGAGGCTCGATTTGCCGCTTCCGCTCGGGCCGGTGACGACCGTCATTTCGCCCAGCGGCAGGTCTAGATCGAACCCTTTGAGGTTGTTCTGGCGCGCCCCGCGAATCTCGATGTACCCACGCTCCGCGTGGGTGATGAGGGCGGGTTTCTTGCCGTTGGTGGAAGCCACCGACGACAATCGTTTCGCGCGCCCGAAAGCGCAAACTTTTGACGGTTGCGCGACCGTTGTGGACGCTTCGCTCTGCGAAGCGCGGGGATAGATTTCGGATGCTCGAGTCTTTTTCGCAGATGGGAGCGCAGACCCGCGCCTCCCAGAGGGAGGCGTCCACAACGCGCCGATTCGCGACTAAGCCGGCGCGACGGAAAGCTGTCGGAGTTTGCGCACGATGCGAGGCAGGATCTCGATCACCTTGTCCAGTTCGGCCTCGGTATTGTAGCGGCCGAAGGAAAAACGGAGGCTGCTCCGCGCCCGTTCATTCGTGAAATGCATCGCGCGCAGAACATGGGACGGCTGCACCGCCCCGGTCGTGCAGGAAGAGCCTAACGAACAGCAAACACCTTCCTGGTCGAGCTTGAGGAGGATGGCCTGGGCATCGACGCCGGTGAAAGCCAGGTTCGAGGTGTTCGGCAAACGCGCGCCCGGGTCGCCGTTCACGAGCACGTCTTCCAACTCGGCGAGGAGCCTCGATTCGAAACGATCGCGCAATGCGCGCACCCGGGTGTTTTCCTCCTCGAGCGTGGACAACGCGAGCTCCGCGGCCTTCCCGAGCCCGATGATCGAAGGAACATTATCGGTCCCGGCGCGGCGGCCGCGTTCCTGCGGACCACCTACGAGGAGCGGCTGAAAGCGCGCCTTCCGATTGACATAAAGCGCACCGACGCCTTTGGCGGCATGGAGCTTGTGTCCCGAGAGGGAGAGAAAATGGACGGGCACTTTGGACAAATCGATCGGCATCTTGCCTACCGCCTGGACCGCGTCGGTGTGAAAGAAAACGCCTTTCGACCGGCAAAGATCGGCGATCTCGGCCAGCGGAAAGATGACGCCGGTTTCGTTGTTCGCCCACATCACGGAAACGACCGCGGTGTCCGGCCGGATGGCGCGTTCCAGTTCTGCGAGGTCGAGGTGCCCTTTTTCGTCCACTTCGACGATCGTGACCGCGCAGCCGCGCCTAACGAACGCTTCGCAGTAGTTCAGGACGGCGTTGTGCTCGACCGAGGTGGTGACGATGTGGCGCCGCTCGGGCGACATCTGGAGCGCGGAATGGAGGGCGGTGTTGTCCGATTCCGTCCCGCCGCTGGTGAAGACGACTTCGTTAGGCTCACAACCGAGCAACGCCGCCAGTCGCTCATGCGCGAGGTTGGTCGCTTCCTTCACCTTGGCGCCGAAGCGATGCGAGCCCGAGGGGTTGCCGTAGTCCGTGGTCAGGAACGGCATCATCTCCTCCAGAACCACGGGATCGACCCGGGTGCTGGAATTGTTATCGAGATAGATTATCTGGTTTTCAGTGACCATACGGTTGGGCTTCCTCCCCATCTCAGAACCGGTTCATTCTTCCACCCGCGGTTCGGCCCCGGGATGTTTGGCGTGGTGATGGGTGTAAAGAAAATACAGGTTCCGCAGGTAGATCGGCAATGGAAAAAGCGCACTCAGGACGCCGACCGAGTCGCGCCGGTAAACCGCAAAGTAAATCAGAAGCAGAATCGACCCGAGCGCGCTGCATTCCCAAAACCCGGGCGGAATGATGCTTTTGCGTGCGCGTTCCGATGCGATCCACTGAATGAAGAAGCGCGCGCCGAAGACGATGTTGCCGCTCCATCCGACCAGTTTCCACGCGTTTACGGAGAGACCGAAGAAGGTGCCGTCGGCCAATAGATGCAAGCTGTCCATAGCGCCGAACGTGCGCGAAAAACGTCGGCCCTGCCACGGCTTTTCCTGGCGCTGTTCAGCCGCCGATTTTCGTTTACCGTGGCCGCTGATGGACTCGATCTGGGACCTGGCCAATCCGCATCTGCGCGATCTCGCGCTTTATGAACCGGGCAAGCCGATCGAGGAGACCGCGCGCGAATGCAATCTGCGGCCCGAGGAGATCGTCAAGCTGGCTTCAAACGAAAACCCGCTCGGCCCCTCGCCCCAGGTGCGCGCAGCGATGGAGAAGGCGTTGGCCAGTGCGAATCTTTATCCGGATGGCGGCGGATTTTATCTGCGCCGCGCCCTCGCCGAAAAACTCGATGTCGCCCCGGAGAGTACTGTCCTGGGCAACGGCTCGAACGAGATCATCGAGTTTATCGGGCACGCTTTTCTGCGGCCGGGCGCGGAGATGGTGACCTCGGAGAATGCTTTCATCGCCTACCGGCTGGTCACCGCCCTTTTCGCCGCCAAGGCGGTGAACGTGACCGACCTCGACCATCGTTTTGACCTCGAAGCGATCCTCGGAGCAATCACACCGCAGACTCGGGTGATCTTCATCGCCAACCCGAACAATCCCACCGGCACACTCGTCAGGCAGGAAGCGATCGACGCTTTCATGGCGCGCGTGCCGGAGGAAATCGTGGTCGTGTTCGACGAGGCCTATTTCGAATACCTCGACGACCCGCCCGATACGCTGCGGTTCGTTAGGGCAAACCGCAATGTGATCGTCCTGCGCACGTTTTCCAAGATTCATGCCCTCGCCAACGCGCGAATCGGTTACGGCATTGCGCGGCCCGAACTCATCCGCGTGCTGCAAAAGGCGCGCGAACCATTTAACACCAACGGACTCGCCCAGGCCGCCGCGGTCGCGGCCCTGGCCGATCTCGCGCACCAGGCGGAAACGAAGCGAATGACCGACGAAGGCCGTAAATATCTGGAGGGCGAGTTCGCCGCGCTCGGTCTGCCTTTCATTCCGAGCGTCGCGAATTTTGTCCTCGTGCAAGTGGGCGACGGCAAGGCGCTTTTCAAAAAATTGCTCGTGAAGGGCGTGATCGTGCGTGCACTGAGCGGTTACAAACTCCCCGAGTGGGTCCGAATTTCTGTCGGGACGATGGCGCAAAATCGCAGGTGCATCGCCGCGCTCCGCGAGGTGCTGGCCTGAACCCCACAACGCTCGAGGAACTTGACTCCGCGAGGAGTATGGTAATTGGTATGGTATGGCAGCGGTGAAGTCCACCTTTTCACTCGATGAAGCGAGCATTGCCAGGCTTCAGACGCTCGCCCGTAAGTGGCAGGTTCCGAAAACGGAGGTGCTGCGCCGGGCACTGCAACAAACGCTGGAGCGAGAGCAGGGAGCGCCGGTGGCGGAAAAGCTGGCTGCTCTGCACGCCCTCCAGAAAGAGCTGCACGCGCAGGGGGTCGACTTTGCCGCATGGAAAAAAACCATTCAATCCGGCCGCCGCTGAGCGCCGGCTAAAATTGCGTGATCGATCTCGATGCCAATTTCCTGATTGGCGCCCTGCGCGGCAGTTCCCCCGCGGTGCGTCCGCTCGAACGCTGGATTCGAGACGGCGAAAGCATCAGCCTCTCGGCCATCGCCTGGTCGGAACTTCTTTGCGGGCCATTGACGGCTGGGCAGGCGGAGCGCGCGCGCATCTTCGTTAGCCGGGTTGATCCTTTCACCCGGGAGGACGCAACGCTCGCGGCGGAATTGTTCAACGAGACGGGGCGATGGCAGCGAAGCCTCGCCGATTGCATGATTGCCGCCACCGCCATTCGGCGCGAGGCAAGGCTCGCCACCTTCGATCGCACCGGTTTCAGCCGCTTCGTCAGGTTTCGGCTGCAACTGCAAAAGATTTGAAGACCACCTTTGCGGGCGAAACCATTGCCGCCGTCTCGACCCCGCCCGGCGAAGGCGCGATTGCACTCGTCAGGCTGTCCGGGCCAGAGGCCGTCGCGGTTGCGGACGAAATCTTTCGCGGAAAACAAAAACCCTCGGAGGCGGCCACGCACTTGCAGCAATTCGGCGAGATCGTCGAAGGCGATCGCGTGCTCGATCAGGTCATGCTCTCCGTCCACCGCGCACCGTCGAGTTATACGGGCGAAGATGTGGTCGAGATCAGTTGCCACGGCGGCGTGCTGGTGACGGCGCGGGTTTGGGAAGCCTGCCTCCACGCCGGCGCGCGCGCGGC
>JBDTCM010000049.1:0-4015 GCA_039923575.1 Chthoniobacterales bacterium | reverse complement strand
CCCAGCACGACGCAGGCGCCGGCGTGCCCGAAGGCTTCATGCGCGACGTCAGCCACGAAAAACGACGTGCAGGCAATCGCCAAGAGCGTGAGCGTCGATCCCAGTTTCATCTCCTTCGCCAGGACGCTCCCTTTATCCGCGTGAGTTTGCAGCGCAAGCTGGTTCCGTTTGCCTCCCTCGCCGCGCGCTGGCATCCTAAGCCCCGAAGCCTGAATCAACGCCGATCATCCCAATGTCCGACGAACGCAAGACACCCGACCAACGCGCCCAAATGACCGACCTCGAGCGGCTCCGCCATTCCGCCGCGCACGTTCTTGCCACCGCGATCCTGCGCCATTGGCCGGAAGCGCAGTTCGCCGCCGGCCCGCCGGTCGAGAACGGCTTCTATTACGACGTCGAGCTGCCGCATCGCATTTCGCCCGAAGACTTCGAGAAAATCGAGTCCGAGATGAAAAAAGAGACGAAAGCGAACCACGTCTTTGAGCGCGTGGAACTCGCGCGCGCCGATGCCCTCGCCATGGCGCAACGCGGCGAGCTCGGCGCGCTCGGTCCTCGACCCGAGCCGAGCAAATTCAAACTCGATATCATCCAGAACATTCCGGAAGACGAGAAGATCACGATCTACCGCAACGGCGAATTTACGGATCTCTGCGCCGGCCCGCACGTCATGCGCACCGGCAACATCGGCGCTTTCCGCCTAACGAACGTGGCCAGCGCCTACTACAAAGGCGACGAAAACAACCCGCAGCTCCAGCGCATCTACGGTACCGCCTTCAAAAACAAGACCCAGCTCGCCGAATACTTCACCATGCTCGAGGAAGCGAAGAAGCGCGATCATCGCAAGCTCGGCAAAGAGCTCGAGCTTTTCACCTTCGACGACGACGTCGGGCCCGGCCTCCCGCTCTGGCTCCCGCGCGGCGCCGCCATCATCGAGGAACTGGAGAAACTAGCCAAGGAAACCGAGTTCGCCGCTGGGTATCAACGTGTTCGCACCCCGCACATCGCGCGGGCGACGATGTACCTTAAGAGCGGCCACCTGCCTTACTATGAAGATTCAATGTTTCCTCCCATGCTTCTCTATAAAGAAGCTGAAGGGGAGGAACTCGCTCGACGGAATCAAGAGATCCGAGCGCTCCTCGACGAATCGCTCTCCCGCTACGCAGACTCAGAGCAATTTGATGCCGTGGATGTCTTCGCGATTGAGACGTCCGAAGCGCTTCAAGAAGGGCAGCCTATCACGCCCTTACTTAGCGAACAGAGATTGAAATCTCTGCCTCAGGATGTTTCTGAATTCGCGCCGAAATTCGCAATCCGTGACGATCTACTCATGCGCTCGCGCTACTACCTCAAAGCGATGAACTGCCCTCATCACCACAAGCTCTTCGGAGCGGTGCCGCGCAGTTACCGCGACCTGCCCCTGCGTCTCGCCGAGTACGGCTGCAACTACCGCTACGAACAAAGCGGCGAACTCTTCGGCCTTATGCGGGTGCGCTCGCTGCAGATGAACGACGCCCACATCTACTGCACTGAGGAGCAGTTCGAAGAGGAGTTCAACGCCGTCAATCAGCTCTATCTCAAATATTTCAAAATTTTCGGGATCGAAAAATACGTCATGCGTTTCTCGACCCATGATCCGTCGAAGCTGGGCCAGAAATTCGTCGATAACCCCGAGCTTTGGCTGAAGACCGAGGAGATGGTGCGCGGCGTCCTGCAACGCAGCGGGATCAACTATGTGGAAGTGCCTAACGAAGCCGCTTTCTACGGACCGAAGATCGACGTCCAGGTCTGGAGCGCGATCGGCCGCGAATTCTCCATCGCCACCAACCAGGTCGACTTCGCCGTCCCAAAACGTTTCGGCCTCGTTTACAAAACCCGTGAGAACACCGAAGCGACCCCGCTCTGCATTCATCGCGCGCCGTTAGGCACGCACGAGCGTTTCATTGGTTTCCTGATCGAGCATTACGCCGGCAACTTCCCGCTCTGGCTCGCGCCGGAACAGGTGCGCGTCCTCCCGATCGGCGATGAAGCGCCGCTTCTGGAATACGCCCGCTCGATTCAATCCGAGCTGCGCGCCCACGAAGTTCGCTGCGAGCTGGACGCGAGCAGCGACCACATCAAGGCCAAGATTTCCAGCGCCGAGCAAATGAAAGTCCACACCATGCTCGTCCTTGGGGGCCGCGACCTGGAAGCCGGCGCGGTCAGCGTGCGCGTCCACGGCCAGGGCAACCTCGGCGCCCGGCCGCGCGTCGATGTCATCGCCGACATTCTGCAATCGATCAGGGAACGACGCACCTAACGAGTCGACGCGAAGTTTTCGCATTTCTTCTTCCCTCGCGATTGCCACCGGCGAATAATCAGCGACGAAAAGAACATGGAACGAATTCGAGTTGCTTCTCTCCAGTACTTCATCCGGCCGGTCCAGACCTTTGAGCAGTTTCGCGATCAGGTCAGCGCGCTGGTCGACACCGCGGTCGACTACAAATGTCACCTGATCGTCTTCCCGGAATATTTTTCCGTGCAGCTCCTAACCCTCGGCGACGTGCGCCGACCCATTCGCGAGCAGATCCTTGATCTCGCCCGCTGCGTGCCGCGTTATATCGAGCTCTTCACCAGCCTGGCGCGGCAGCACGGCGTCTATATCGTCGCCGGGACGATCCCGGTCTTCGATCAGGTCAAAGGCATTCTGCATAACGACTCGTATTTCTTCAGCCCTTCGGGCGAATACGCGGTGCAGGGAAAAATGCATATGACGCGCTTCGAGTCCGAGGAATGGGACGTCCGGCCGCGCGAACGGCTGAAGGTTTTCGAGACCGATTTCGGCAAGGTCGCGATCGCGATCTGTTATGACATCGAGTTTCCCGAGATCTCCCGCGCGGCCGCGCATGAGGATGCGCAGGTCATCATCGTGCCGAGTTGCACCGACGATCGGCAGGGTTTCCTCCGCGTCCGCTATTGCGCGCATGCGCGCGCGATCGAGAACCAGGTTTACGTTATCCAATCGTGCACCGTCGGCTCGCTCCCGATGGTGCCGGCGGTTTCGCTCAATTACGGTCAAGCCTCCATCCTCACCCCGAGCGATTTCTCTTTCTCGCGCGATGGCATTCTCGCCGAAGGCACGGTCAACCAGGAGATGATGGTGATCGGCGAGTTGAATCTGAAAACGATCCAGGAAGGGCGCGAGACGGGAACAGTGCTGCCGCTCCGTGACAGCAAACGGACCCAGGACATGCTCGCGCAGACTGAGTTGATCAAACTATGAGCGAGCCCAGGCGGCGCCCCAAAGTCATCGTCCGGAATACGCGGCCGGAGGATTTTTCTCAGATCATCGAAATGACGCGCGAGGTCTATCAGTCCAGCCCTTCCTGGACGGTCGAACAGCTCACTTCGCACCTGGAGGTCTTTCCCGAAGGGCAGTTGGTCGCGGTGGAAGAAGAGACCGGTCGCGTCGTCGGGATGGCTGCGAGCCTGATCGTGACCTGGGATGATTACGACCTGACGTCGAGCTGGCGCGATTTCACAGAGCACGGGACCTTCCGCAATCATCATCCGCAAGGTCGCACCTTGTATGGCGCGGAAGTGATGGTCCGGCCGAGCGAACAAGGTCGCGGCACCGGCAAGAAGTTGTATAAGGCGCGCCGCGCGCTCGTAAAAAACTCGGCCTTCTGCGCATCCGCGCGGGCGCGCGCCTGAGCGGTTATCATCGTTACGCCGGGCGTTTAAGCGCGGAGCAATATGTGCGGCGGGTGATGGCCGATGACTTGAACGACCCGACCTTGTCGTTTCAGATCAAGCAAGGCTTCGTGCCGCTGGCGGTGGCGCCGGATTATCTGCATCACGATCCGGAGAGCCTGGGCTACGCAGCGGTCATCGAATGGCTCAATCCCGAGGTGGCGAAGGCGGAGGATTTCAACGTCCGGCACACCAGCTTCCGCGAGGATTAGAGCGTTTTAAAGAAACCTGTAGCCGATTCGAAGCGCCGGAGGCGCGACCGACATTAGCCCCGGGCGTGAGCCCG